>DATHUN010000292.1:0-2366 GCA_035462205.1 Anaerolineales bacterium | reverse complement strand
CGAACCTGCGACCGAGGATTTCGCCCCGGTAACCGCTTAGCAGGCGGCCCCATTCGACCACTCTGGCACCTCCCCAAACTTTTGAAAGTTTCAGGTTTGAATGTTGACACGTTCCTGGCGCACCGGAAAACCTGTCAGCATGCCAACTTGCAACTCTCAGCGGAGGGAGTGGGATTCGAACCCACGTTGGTGTGACCCAAACATGTTTTCAAGACATGCGCCTTAGGCCGCTCGGCCATCCCTCCAAAGCTCCATCGTTTTTGGAGCGGACGTCATTTTACCATAACGTCACTGACATGAGTGATAGAATTTCGTTAAATACACAAAGTATGGGTGGGAAGAGTGTTATCTTCCACATGGATGTTTCGTCAACTTAATGTGCACGGCTCTTTGATAGGAGGATAGTAACATGAAAGCAAATGTCTCTGCAAAAGGCTATACCAATGTTCTGTTGATACTGAACATGAAGCGTTTTGTCCATCCAGATGATCAAGCGCGATTCGAGCGTATTCGCGGCAGGGAGGAATTCTCACATACCTTACGAGATTTGTGGACCCAAAAGCTTGCCAGCCAGGATAAATTTATCACAATCGAGGAGGATAAGCGTCGTCGTGACCGCCCGGAAGCGATGACCGCCGAGCAGGTGGGGTTTGCCACTGGTGTCTTTCGTTCTCTCATGCTGGAAAAATATACATTCCCGGCCTACGCCTTGGACAGACAGAAAATCAAGTTCAGTGATGATTTGTTGTCCAACTTTCAGTTCAAGACCCTCTTTCTGCGTATCTGGGATAAGTGGTCTGTTTATATTCGCCCCACGAACACAGGCTTTTTTGTGATCCGCTTGACAAACCGGCATCGTGACCAGGCGCGGTCCTTCATTAAACTGGCACAAGATGTGCAACGACTGCAAGAGTCTCTCGATATTCGCAGCGCGCAAAACTGGCTACGGAACTCACGTGAAAAATATGCCGACGATCCCAAAATTCTTGCTGTGAAAGAAAATTCCGTCAAGGCTTTTCTCGAGTGGCTCGGCGTAGATGAGAACTATGCAGGTGATGTCTTATACTATCCTGTCCAGTGGCGGCTGGCGATGGAGGTGTGTAGTCACTTCGTGGGTGCTGTCGGCTCGCAAATCTATGTCAACGGCAACGAGCCACCGATCCGGCTGCAGGTGCCGAAGCCGAGCATTTCCATCCCGTTGCATGATTCCTATGTGGTCCACCATTTCACCGAGCTGTTGGCCGACCATGATTTGATCCAGAAGTCGCGCACTAGCAAACCCAACGGAAAAGCACAGGTGGCGGTGGATCTGAATGATATTCGAAAGCATCCTGAAATCCGCCAGGCGCTGGTCAATCTGGCCGAAGGTGCCATCCTCAAATCCAGCCTTGAAGGAAACATGGTAGATACCATGGATGAAAACACATGCTTTTTCCCGAAGCATCGCTGGGGAGCCGTAGACGATCTTCCGAATCAGAATCAAGCCACCTGGAATGATGAACTCTGTTTGATGAATTCAAGAACCGCCATCCTGCTACCTTCCCAAAAGTGGAGGGATCATGAATTGCTCGTGTCGACCGTCCCGAGTTCCACGCTGCGTGTGAACTACCATCGTTATTGGGGCGCAATCGAACGGATGATTGAGTTTGTGGTGGAAATTCGCGTCATGGCGCAGCTGCTCGAAAGTGCCTCGTACGATATCCTGGTGGAAATTTCAGAGCGTATCCATCAAACGCAGTCCAAGCTGTTTAGCGGCGACATCATTATGGACGAACGGCTGCCCGAGCTGGTGGCACAAGCGGCAGCCATGCGCCACCAGGCAGCCCTGTGTGAAAGCCTCTCGCATCCACAATTATGGAGCCGGGCAGATTTTGCCATTTCGAAAGCAGATTATCTCTTAAGTCAACTTGGGGTGCCGCGCATTTTGCAACATATTGAACGCAATATCGACAGCACCGTCGAATTCGTCAATCACATTGATGAGTTATATCTCGCCGATTTATCTGAAAAGAGCAACGACAATGATGCCCGCATGTCCAAGGTCCTGGCAGCGGCGTCTTTAACGCTGACGATCTTGATTCTTCCCTCCTTTTGGGCGGATATCGATCAGCTTGTAGCAGTGAAATTGAACTATAAGCCGGTGCTTCCGATTATAGAAGGAATTGGCGATTCTCTTGCTATCGTTCTTGTCATTTCAGCGTTTATTCTGTTCTATTTTGCGTTCGGGCGGGAGAAAAAGATGAAAGACACACTACAAAACCTGATCAAAAATCGCCTCAAGATCCGCCGGCGGTTACGATCAAAACAGGTACTGTCGGGAGATTAGCAGAGATTTAATACGAATTTAGACACAATTGTTATAATCG
>DATHUN010000291.1:0-8697 GCA_035462205.1 Anaerolineales bacterium | reverse complement strand
GGGAAGTTGCCACCCGAACAAGGCATAATCCCTGCTCATGTAATTAGAACAGGCAGATTCTGTTATGCCTGCTGTTTCACAAATAACTCTCTTCCTATTGACGCGTGTTAACTTGCTATGCTAAACTGAAAGTGCTTTCAGTCTTTGCTTTCATTGGAGGCTTATATGCCAGTGTTAAAAAAACCGACGATCTATGATGTTGCAAAACATGCAGGCGTCAGCATAACAACTGTTTCTCGCATGCTAAATACGCCAGATAAAGTCAATTCTGAAACCCGCGAGAAAGTACTCTCGGCTATCGATCAGTTAGGCTTTGTTCCTAAAGCAGAAGCTCGGGCCCGTGCCATGCAACATACCGGACGTATCGGTGTGATCAGCCCCTTCTTTACTGCGCCATCTTTCATACAGCGACTACGAGGCATTGCTGAGACATTATCGCCTGAGCATTATGAATTAGTGATTTATACTGTTGATTCGAATGACCATTTACAAGGATATCTATCCAGCCTGCCATTGACCGGAAACTTGGACGGGCTCATCATTCTTTCTTTGCCGGTGGATGATGCGCAGGTACACCGATTAATCGATCATGGGTTGTCCGCTGTTCTTATAGAATATCCACATCGCAAATTGAACTGTGTTGAGATTGATGATGTGGAAGGTGGCTATATGGCGACAACCTATTTGCTGCGCAAGGGTCACCGCAGGATCGCTTTTTTAGGCGACACAGATTTGCCCGAGTATTCTATTCACCCGGTAAGCTTACGCTTAAGAGGATTCCGGCGGGCACTAAAGGATACTCGGATTAAGCTGCCAGACACATTTGTGCGCCTTGCCCCATATTCTCAGGAACAGACCCGTCAAGTTGCCAAAGAGTTGTTGAATCTGCCCGATCCTCCGACTGCCATTTTCGCCGCCACAGATTTCCAAGCACTGGGGGTGCTCAAGGCAGCGCGCCAATTGAACATCAAGGTGCCAGAACAGCTGGCTGTTATTGGTTTTGATGATTTGGATATGGCTGAATATGCCGACCTTACAACGATTTCTCAGCACCTGGATGAGTCGGGGAGGTTAGCGGTGGAATTGTTGCTTGCCCAGATTGAATCGCCCTTGAGACCACCAAGACACGTCAATCTTCCCTTAACATTGATAGAACGCCAAACTGCATAGAAACCGATTATTGACTCGACTATTAGAAAACTGTATACTTATTATGAAAGTGCTTTCAAGATACCACTAACACAGAATTGCTCATACCTTTTCAAGTTCAAGGAGGTTTGACCAAATCCAGATTCAAACATCAAAAGATCTGTTTCTTACTATCGGATCCATACGCAAGATGATAAGGAGAAAGAGAAATGAAGAAATCTCTGTTATGGTCTTTGGCAAGCTTGCTGGTGCTGTCCTCCCTGCTGCTTTCCGCTTGTGGGGCACCAGCAACAACGGCTGCGCCTGCAGCAACACAGGCCCCCGCAACAACAGTTGCGACCCAGCCCCCTGCTGTCACAGAAGCGCTCACCACAGCCGCTACCCAGGCGCCGACACAAGCCCCGGCGGCCGCGGGCCCAAGCTGCGGCACGGATCCTGTCGTACTCAACGCCTACTTCGAGACAGGTTTCGACATCCCCTTCAAACTTTCTGAAGAGTTCACGAAGCAGTATCCGAACGTTACCTGGGACATCAAGCAGGATCAGTTCGCGTACCTCATCAATGAGACGCCGCGTCTGCTCTCTGGCGACAACCCGCCGGACCTCATTCGGCTCCCAACCATGGTTTCATTTGCCAAGCAAGGACTGCTCAAGAACCTTGACGACTACGCCAGTGCTTTCGGCTGGGACAAGTGGCCCGTACCCCAACTCAACCAGAACCGCGTCGCGGCGGACGGCACCCGGGGTTCCGGCTCACTCTATGCCATGGGACTCAACTACAGTTTGACAGGAATCTTCTACAACAAGAAACTCGCCGCGCAGATCGGCATGACCGAACCGCCCAAGACACTGGCCGAGTTCGACGATCTGCTCGCGAAGGCCAAGGCGGCCGGACTCCAACCGATCATGGAGTGGGGCAGCGCCAAAAGCGGCATGGGACTTGCGTTCCCACTCCAGAACCTGATGGCCGCCTACGGACCGGTCGGGCCGATTAACGACTGGATCTTCCAGAAGCCCGGCGCCACTATTGACACCCCCGATAACCTGAAGGCCGCCCAGCACCTCGAACAGTGGATCAAGGATGGCTACTTCCCGCCCGATATTAACGCCATCGAGTACACTGACGCTGCTGCCCGCTTCGGCAAGGGCGAAGGCGTCTTCACCTTCAATGGCGACTGGCAGAACGCCGGGTATGATAAGGATATGCCTGGCAATGTCGGGTTCTTCCTGATGCCGCCCGCTGATGCTGGAGGTTCACCTGCAGCCATGTCCGCCCCGTTGACCTATGGTATCGCGGCCAATGCAAAGAACGCGGATTGCGCTGCATTCTTCCTCAATTGGGTTGCTTCGAATGACAAGGCGCGGGAGATCGATGTGGCCATTGGAGGCTCCAACCCCGGTGGGCCGGCGGATGCCACGATGCCTTCCGTCGACGCAGGCTCAGTCACGAATGACACACTTGCGGCCGGACCCGTGGTCGGCAAAGCAGGAACATCAATGGACTTCATTGCTAACTCAACAAGCTCTATCTTCGCCCAAGGTTGGACACCTGAGCTGCAGAAGATGGTTGGCGGCAAGCAGGATGCTGCTGGACTCCTGAAGGCTGTCCAGGCAGAATACATGCGAGAACTCGCTCAACAGTAGTAGGCGAGTGATATTTGTGCCTGCTAGATCGTCGGTGACATCCGCAGTGACTCCAGACAATCGTTCCGCGGTTCCAGGGTTCTCCCGGTGGATCTCCTTCAGCAAGGTGGTCCGCCGGGAGACCATTATTGGCTGGCTGTTTGCCGCGCCTGCGCTGGTCATGTACGCGATCTTCGTACTCCTGCCGCTCCTGTTGACCATCGTGTACTCGTTCTATAAGTGGAACGGTGTCGGTGCAATGACCTGGGTGGGATTGAAGAACTATGCGACCGTCTTCGAAGTTCCCGACTTGCTCGGAACTATTGTCAACGCGTTCTGGCTGGTGATATGGTTTAGCTTTATTCCGGTGACTCTCGGACTTGTCGTTGCAAGCGTGATTCACCGAGTGGCAACCGGGCGGCTCGGTGAGGTTTCCCGCACGGTTCTGTTCCTGCCCCAAGTTATCCCACTCGTCGCGGCTGGGATCATCTGGGGTTGGCTGCTGGCACTACCGGGTTTGGTCAACCAGATCCTCAAGGCGGTTGGTCTCGCCAAACTCACCCGCGCCTGGTTGGGTGATTTTGATTGGGCGCTTCCATCCGTTGGCATCATCGGGGTCTGGGTCCTGTTGGGATTCTGCACCGTGCTGCTGTCAACCGGAATGGCAAAGATCGATCCGGCTCTCTATGAGTCTGCGAGGATCGACGGCGCCGGCTGGGTTCAGGAGTTCATCACAATCACCGTTCCACTTCTCCGAAACGAGATCGGCGTGTGTCTGACTGTCACAGTGATTGCGGCTCTCGCCGCGTTCGATATCGTCTATGTCTCGACGGCCGGCGGGCCCGGCAACTCGACTGCGGTACCCGGGATCCAGATCTACATCCTTGCATTCACCCAGCGAGCTGTGGGCCTGGCCTCTGCTCTGGCTGTTTTGCTCATGCTCCTGGTTATAGTAGTCATCATCCCGATCCAGCGACTGAGCCGGGAGAGTGCGGAATGAGGGTTGCTCGCGGTGAACTCTGGGCAGGTCGCACGCTTCTTCTCGTTCTCATGGCTATCACGATCCTGCCTTTCATCAGCATCTTCACAACCGCGCTGCACCCCTCAGGGAGTGTGCCAAACGGACTCGAATGGCCGGCAAATCCGCAGTGGGGCAACTTCGTGCAGGCATTCAAGGTCGCGGAGATGCCCGCGCTCCTTGCATCGAGCACATTCATCGTCATTGCTGTGGTGCCAATTGCGCTGATTATCTCAACGATGGCCGGGTTCGCCATCGGTCTCTTGCGAATCCCCGGCGCACGCGTGCTCCTGTTTCTGTTTGTGTTCGGGTTGACGCTCCCGTTCCCAGGGATCATCATCCCGATCTACTTCCTGGAGCGGGCGATGCATATCTACAACACGCGGCTTGCGATCGTGCTGCCGCTCATCGCCTTGTACATGCCCTTTGCTGTCTTCTGGATGCGTGCCCACTTCGTCAATATGCCGATTGAAATCTCGGACGCAGCGCGCGTCGACGGCGCTAGCACGTGGGATCTGTTCTGGCGCATTCATGTTCCGTTAGCGCGGGCGCCGATCGCGTCGCTCGGAATCCTTATGGCCGTCTGGACCTGGAATCAGTTCCTCCTAGCGCTTGTGCTGGTCGAGGATCCGACTCAGCGAACAATGGCAGGTGCGCTGGGAGCATTCCAGGGACATTACGCGACCGATATTCCTCTGCTCTGCGCCGGTACGATTCTGATCTTGGTCCCCACCCTCGTCGTCTTCATGTTGTTCCAGCGCCAAATCATCATGGCGCTGCTCCAGGGCTCGGTCAAGGGCTGATCAATGGTGTGCATCTCCTAGTCTTTGGAACGGCTGGGTGCGATCCAATCAATTATGTTTGAAACTCAAAACATCATAGTTGGTTTGTCCAAAGTGTGATTTCTTCAGGTATCAAAGACAAAAGCAAAAAAAACTGCAGATCGTTGATAGCTTGGCTTCGAGTTAAGTATGACGTGCATTGTTTACGCCATCGTTTCATGCTGCCCAAATACGAAATTTTATCAAGAACACTATCATGAAAAATAAAGTACAACTCATTACGTATGCAGACCGTCTGGGCGGGGGCACTATAGCAGAATTACATCGGCTGCTCAAAGGGCCACTGGCTGGGTTGTTTGGGGGCGTTCATATTCTCCCGTTTTATTATCCTATTCACGGCGCCGATGCCGGCTTCGATCCCATCGATCACACACAGATCGATCCCTGCCTGGGAAGTTGGTCAGATATCAAAGCGCTCGGGCAGGATGTAGATCTGATGGCAGATTTGATCGTCAACCATGTATCCTCATCCTCCCCGCAATTCCTAGATTATTCTGAAAAGGGCGATACATCCATTTATAAAGGTATGTTCCTGACCATGGATAGTATCTTTCCGAATGGCGCTACCGAATCTGACCTGCTGACCATCTATCGTCCTCGACCGGGCTTGCCTTTTTCCTCTGCTACATTGAGGAACGGCGAAAAACGCCTGCTGTGGACGACCTTTGCCAATCAGCAGATTGATATCAATGTAAACCATCCACAGGCCCTGGCGTATCTGCAATCGGTGCTGCAAGCGCTGCACGAAAATAATATTCGAATGGTGCGGTTGGATGCTGTTGGATATGCCGTCAAAAAATCCGGAAGTAGTTGTTTCATGATCCCAGAGACCTTCGCCTTTATAGATGCTCTTGCTAAACAGGCTGCAAAACTGGGGATCGAAGTGCTCGTCGAAATCCATTCCCATTTTCGCAGGCAGATTGAGATAGCTCGTCAAGTGGATCGCGTCTATGATTTCGCTCTGCCACCACTCGTGTTGCATGCAATTTTCAACCATACTGCTCGCTATCTGAAACAATGGCTGGAGATCAGCCCGCGCAATGCCATCACTGTATTGGATACACATGATGGTATCGGCATAATCGACATCGGCGCAGATGACACTGATCCGCGGGATCATCCCGGTTTGATGTCTCCGGACGAGTTGGACGCGCTAGTGGAGAGAATCCATATTAACAGTAACGGACAGAGTCAACAGGCGACTGGCGCAGCTGCCTCCAACCTGGATCTCTATCAGGTCAACTGTACATTTTATGATGCCCTTGGACGTAATGATCATGACTATTTGTTGGCACGCGCCATTCAGTTTTTTGCCCCGGGTGTGCCGCAAGTCTATTATGTCGGCTTGTTGGCAGGTGAAAACGATATGGCGTTACTGGCAAAGAGTGGTGTCGGGCGCGATATCAATCGGCATTACTATACATCTGAAGAGATTGATCAAGCCCTTCAACGCCCTGTAGTTCAATCCTTGTTTGAATTGATCCGCTTTCGAAACCGACAATCAGCTTTTGATGGGGCATTCAGACTGCTTGAAACGGGTGAATCTGAAATGACTTTGCGTTGGGACAATGACAATACCTGGGCGATGTTGGAAGTTGATTTTGCTTCCAGTTCGTATCGAATTTCCAGTAGTCCCTAGCTTCTTCTCTACCTGCCGTTTCCTTCTATCTATAGAATCTTGGATTGAGCATTGAAAATGAGCAGTCTTCTAGTCGCCTTTCCTTACCCAGTATGAAAAGTGTATCCAAGTGTTGTTACACAAGATCAAAATAGTTGTTCAAGATCTATCCTAAATAGAACTGATTCTTAGGTGGAAGTTCCCGAGTAGATTATGAAAAATAGAATAAAACTCTTCATATTACGAGAGCTCACCATAGGAGTAAGGGCATGTTCTAAAGGATAGGGTAAGTCAAGCAAATAAATCGAACTTTCTCGGGTTGGAAGTAGTTGGCAATCAATAGATATGTCGGATAGAGGTATTGACTGGGCGTAGCTGAACTATGTTTTTAATTCAGCTACGTATTAAGAACAAAGACAACTTGATGTTTTCATCAAGTTGTCTTCACCAGGCGGTCCCGACGGGATTCGAACCCGCGATCTCGGCCTTGACAGGGCCGCATGTTTGGCCGCTACACCACGGGACCATTGTTTCCAAACAAGCGGGCAGGAGTTTACCATGCGCAGTACCGGGTGTCAATATCAATACGCCCAATCATGATAAAGAGCCGGGTCTGTGGGAGTTAATCCGGAGGGATCGTGTACATACACATAATCGCCCTCATGTGCCCAATTGAATAGCCAGTGCGAATCGCCAACCGACAGATTCACACATCCATGGGATTGTGGGTATCCGAAACGCGTACGCCAGTAGGCTCCATGCAAGGCACGAGCTTTATCAAAATACATTGTCCAGGGAACGTTGTCGAGATAATAATAATCAGTGGGATCATTGTTCCGCATGGTCTCGGTTTCTTTTTTCTGATAGATCTGGAAGAGCCCAGGACGCGTCCAAAACGGTTCTAGTCCACTGGCGATGACGGTAGCAAAAATCAGCTGGTTGCTGTCATAAACAGCCAGCGTCTGTTCTGCCAAATCGATATCGATCCAACGGCCGGTAGTGACCCCTTCTGGGGGAGTGGGGTTTGGTGTGACTGTCGCCAGAATGCGTGCTTCTACCCATTGATCCGGACCGATCATATTCCAGTCCACACCATTTGCTTTCTGCGTGTCATACACTTGAACGATGTTGACATAGGGGTACAAAATTCTATCAGAGAGCGGCGCGCTGTAACCGGGAGCGCGATAGACCGGAACTTTGTCTGTATAAAAAGGCAAGGGCCATGCAAACGGATGATCAGGCGTTGCCTTGAATTCCAATCCTTGAAAGGAGGAATACTCTCCAATACGGGAACCTTTTCCTGGAATCCAACCGCCAGATTCGAGCATATAGTAAATCCCATGGCCTGTATCGACGCGGTCAATGTAAGACACATATACAAAGCCGGGCTGGAAGGCTTGCCCAGTGTTGTTGCCGGCCGGTTCGCTCAGAACTGGGACCGAATCCTGCTCCAGCTTAAAATAAAGATAGGGAAGCGGAACTAGCTCCTTGTCTGGTTTGGATGCGGGCAGGGGCCGCTCGGGAATCGTGAGTCCCAGCTTTGCCAATTCGGTCAGATACACAGATGGTCCAAAGGGCAGACAATCCCCGGAATCATCCAGATCTACATCCGGCACGCAAACAACGGCTCCGCTATCCGTTTCGTCCTCGGATCCATTTGCTTGTGCCTTGATAAAGTGTTCAGAGACGGTGCTAACGAACAAAAAAGTGATTAACAAAGAATAGAAAGTGTTTTTCATGGTCTAAATTTGCCAGGTTCGCATTATAGCATGCAGGATTTACACTTCTGTTAGACGTCTAGCCCCCATTTAGTAGGCTGGCTTGACACATTCCCTTCACTATGCTAAATTATTATCCGCACTTCTCTATTCACCCGCTACGTCGAACTTTCGACCACATCAACTCCATGCAGGAGGGTTGTCTTGTCCAAATCACGAACGCAACAAATGGTGGACCGTCTACGCGAGTTACAAGCATCATCGCCCGATATTGAAGCTTCCGCGGTGGTCAGTGTTGATGGTCTCAGCATTGCCTCTGCACTGCCGCAAGGTGTTGAAGAAGATCGAGTTTCCGCCATGTCTGCGGCTATGCTTTCCCTGGGAGAACGAATCGCGTCGGAATTGGGTCGGGGTTCACTCGAGCAGGTGTATATCAAAGGGGAAAAGGGATACGTCGTCCTCATGTCAGTCGGGGAAGATGCCGTTCTCACGGCGCTGGCGCGCGAACAGGCAAAACTGGGCCTGATCTTTTTAGACATGCGCCGCGCCGCCGTGGACTTAACGAAACTGATCTAAGCGGAGTCACTCATGAGCCCTGTTCAAAAGAGCGGTTTATATTACCCCAATAAGTTTGGTTTAATTACAATCAAGTCGCTTGAGGAGGTCATGGGGAAGAATGGTCTGAACGCGATCCTCAATCTTGCTGGTTTGAATCATTATATTGACAATT
>DATHUN010000290.1:0-4883 GCA_035462205.1 Anaerolineales bacterium | reverse complement strand
GCTCAAATCCGGCACGGGCCGGCGAATAATTTCCGGCTCAATTTTTTTCTATGCACCGAATACGGTTGACGGGTAACCTTGAACACCGCGTCAAGATATGCAGGTTTGATAAGCTGCAGGAGGCTTTGTCGCAAGCGGGCTCATGAACGAAAACCCCGGGATTGTCCCGCCGGGGCAAAGGATTACTGCTGAAATCCCACCCGCCGCACGATGTCCGTAAAGTGAGGATCAGTGCGCAAGTTATTCCATTTCGGGTCGACTTTGAGGAAAGTCATTCTTACATCTCGTTGCCGAAGTCCCTCTTCCAGCCAGGCAATGGCCTCATCGGTTTCGCCGAGTCCGTAATATGCCAAAGCGAGGTTGTATGGTGGAACATAACGCTGTTCTGCAGCGCGTTGATTCAATTCGTTAAGCGCGGCTAGCGCCTCTTCTCGTCGGCCTGATTTTGCTAAAGCATAAACGAGATGGGCGACGGCTTCGGAATGACCGCCGGAAAAATCCCTGGCTTTGATCGCTTCCGCGATGGCTTCCGAGTACATCTTTTTCTCGACGTATACTCTGGCCAGAACCAGGTGCCCGAGGAAAAAAGACGGTTCGAGTTCAATCGTCTTTTGCAGGCTGACAACCGCTTCGTCATATTTTCCCGCGTAAAATATCGTCTGCCCTTCAAGGGCAATGATTCTCAAGTTGAGCGGCTCGAGTTCTCTCGCCCGGTGCGCTTGTGACAGTGCTTCCGCATTTCGTCCGGTGAATGTAAGCACATTGGCATAAGCGATATGCGTATCGGCCACATTTGGATCTAAGCCCAGAGCGCGCTGGAATTCCAGCTCCGCGCCGTTCCAGTCCCAATCGTACCAAAACTTGACCCAACCAAGTGTCGTGTGCGCCTGGGCTAGTGTATCGTCAATCTTCAACGCTCTCACCGCCGCCTCGCGCGCCTTAGGAAAAGCTTCTTGCGAAGGTATGTCAGCAACAATCGCCAGCGAAACATAGGCCCGTCCAATATCCGCATGAGCAAGCGCGTAGTTCGGATCAAGGTCAACCGCCCGCTGAAAATATTCCAGGCTTTTTCTGATTTCCGGCGGGGAGAGTTTGTTCCAATGATAAAGGCCTTGCAGGTAGAGCTGATAAGCTTCCGGGTTCTCTGTGTAGTTCTTCGTCAATTTCTGCTCTTCCGCGCCAGACAGCCGCTCCCGCAACTTTTGCGAAACGTCCCGCGCGATTTCCTGTTGGAGCATTACCAGGTCTGTCAACTTTCGATTGTATTGCTCACCCCAGAGTTGATCACCGTTTCGTGCATTTACCAGCGAGAGGTACAGCGTCAGGTCATCGCCCCGTTGTACGATTCGCCCGTTTAGAATTGCCTGCACCGACAGCTCAGAGCCGATGCGCTGCGGCTCCACTTCTTTATCTTTGTAACGAAACACTGAACTGCGCGCCTTAACCGACAAATTGGGAAGTTGTGAAAGACTATTGATCAGCAAGTCAGTCATGCCGTCGGACAAATACTCGATGTCCGGGTTTCCGCTCTCATTGGCAAACGGCATCACAGCGATGGATTCAATGGGTTGGCTCTTGTTCGATAGAAAATAACGGTAAACTAAGAACCCGCCGGCGACAGTTATGAAAACAACTAAAACTACTAACACTCGGTTCTTGTGATGCTGAATTTTGTTCGCGATGTATTCCGCACTCGGTGTGGTTTTAATTTCTGCAGACGTGGACGCCGGTACTATGTCCACGATTTTCGGCTCCACCAGCGGCCCGACTCCCTCCCGTGAAGCAGTAAACTTTCGTATATCAGAGCGCTCCGACTCGCCGGCGAACGCCAGCCTCTGCTTTAGGTGTTCCAGATCGGTCAGCAAGTCGGCGGCACTTTGATATCTATTCTCCTTCTCCTTTTGGAGGGTCTTGAAAATAATTCGTTCGAACTCTTCCAGCATGACAGAACCGTTCGTAGGCAAGGGCGGAGGTTCTCGCTCGAGTGTAGCGGCAATCACATCGACCGGAGTCTTTCCCATAAACGGCAAGCACCCCGCCATCATTTCATAAAGGATGACGCCGAGACTCCAGATATCTGCGCGTGGGTCTATCGGTAACCCGCGGGTCTGTTCCGGCGACATGTAACTTGCGGTCCCGACAATTGCCCCAGGGGTCGTTTCTACAAGGTCCTTCTCTTTGCTATCCGCTGCCTGAGAAAACTTGGCAATGCCAAAGTCGAGCACCTTCACCAGTCCGTCGCCGCGCACCATGACGTTCTCTGGCTTGATGTCACGATGAATGATTCCCGCTTCATGTGCGGTCGAAAGCGCACCGGCTATCTGAATGGCAATGGCCAAAGCTAGAGCTGTAGGTAGTTCCCCTGCCTTCATACGTGAACGTAAAGTGACGCCGTCGACGAATTCGGCAATGATGAAATTGGCGTCTGCGAATTCTCCAATTTCATAAATGGTGAGTATGTTTGGGTGATTGAGCGCCGAGGCCGCGAGTGCTTCCTGGCGAAAGCGTCGCATCCTTTCTTCTCCACTGGCGTCGTAGTTGGAGAGCAACTTCACCGCCACCTGACGATGCAACTGGTCATCCAGGCCAAGGTAGACTCGACCCATGCCGCCCGCGCCGAGTGATCTAATGATTTGGTAGCGCCCGATTCGATCGGGAGTGGTAGGTTCCGCCTTCTTCTGCAACAAGCGCGTCGCTTGGTGAACGGCAGCGTCTCCGACCAGGCTCTCGGGAATATCGTGGGCGAGTAGTGATTCAACTTCTTTCTGCAATAGTTCATCGTTGCCGCAGGCTTCAGCGAGAAACGCCGCGCGTTCAGCGGGCTCGTGCTCGAGCGCGGCTGCAAAGATGCAGTCAATTTCCTGCCAACGTTGCGGCGTTATGTCCTTCACTCTTGACTCAGTTCGCGTCGCAGAAATGCTTTGGCGCGTCGCCAATCACGCGAAACAGTATCGACGGAAACGCCCAACACTGTTGCCGTCTCGTCTACACTCAGTCCCCCAAAATAGCGCAGCTCCACAACTCTGCTCTTGCGATCATCAACTTTCTGGAGTGTGTTGAGAGCTTCGTCCAGGGCCACCAACTCTGAGGCGCGCTCGTCACTAACCAAGGCCGCCTCTTCCAGGGAAATGGTGTTGCCTCCGCCATGTCTCGGGCCCAAATGCTGGCGCGCATGGTCGATCAAAATGCGGCGCATGATTTGCGCAGCGATGCCAAAGAAGTGGGCTCGATTCTGCCACTGGACGTTCTGATCGATAAGCTTCAGATAGGCCTCATTCACCAGCGCGGTTGTTTGCAAGGTGTGGTCTTTGCGCTCGCGGACCATGTAACGATGTGCGAGGCGGTGTAGTTCACCTTCAACTAAGGGTAGCAACTTAGTGAGCGCTGACCGATCACCTTCGCTCCAGGCTGCGAGCAGTTGAGTGACTTCGTGGGTCGGCGTTGCTGACATAACTCACTTCATGTCTGCATTCGGTAAGGTCTTCTAGGGTTTGCTGGTTGCCATTGTAGCTGTGCTGTTACCTGCTGCCAATCTTGTCCCGGAAAAGCGTTCGACAGATTGTAAATCCCCATCACTGGCGAGTTGAAAACCTTTGGTGGCACTCCTCAACTTGTGGTTTTGTAGCGACGTTTATTGCCCCTGAAAAGTAGGTATGCACCCTATTACTGGAAGCGCACCCAAAACGTCACAGGTTTTTCTTTCAGTCAAAGTTAAGCTGCAATGTTATTTCATCGCTAACTTCAACTCATTATTCTTATCTTTGCAGGTTCAATTACCTTGAGTCATGCCGTCCCGTCAAGGCAAGCCTCAAAAGCGTCACAAGTTTCACACTTTGACGCTCTTTGGATAACGGCGCGCGAATTATCTAGTCCATCGTAGTTCAGCCAGATCGGATACTGCTTTGAGAGACTACATGAGAACTGCTCCCCATACTGGACAATCTTCGCAACTTTTTCTTGACCACGACCATGCCTCTTTCAAGTCGTGGTTGCTTGACAAACATCAAAGAGTGGAACAGACAGCCGGACTCGTTATTCTGTTTATTGAGTTGATTAAATCTAGGGTTTTCAAGTTGAAGAGTAATCCCGAGATTGGTCTTTCCCCTTGCGCTAGCCGATAAAGGCGCGCTCATGGCTGCAGTCATGGGGGTCAAACTAAGCTGGCGACGCGAGGGTTTCTTCCGTCAGCGCGAGGTGTAACGGGTGCGATGTGACTCGCAGATCGAACACTTTCGGTGCGAGCAGCATATACTCCCAGAGTGAGCAACTGTCAATGAAAGCGGGTGTCGGATTTAGCGAAGTACATCCACCACTGGTCTATGCCTCAAGGAGATCTCACAAATGAAAAGAATAGCTGTTTGCACAACTGCGTTTCTTGCCAATAGCCAAAATGCTCCAGTGTCCTGTGAGGAACTTCGTTTACCTAATCATGTGTCAGGAGGCGTTGTTAAGGAACCTGCACTGAATGTCCTTGATGTACCCCTGAGCAGTCGTTGCCACGAATCCCGGCAGGTGAGGTTTCGATTTTCGTTGTAGTCATGAGACCCAAGCTTATCTCTACTTTTCAGCACCTTGGTGGACCCGGCGGCATGGCACAGTTTACATAATCCAAAGGACCCAAATCCGTTGGCGATTGAATGCCGGTCTGTTGAAATGGCACGCCGCCTATGGGGCTGAATACGAATTGCTGGCCGCCAGTTACCACGCCCCAAAGCATTCCATACAGTTCGACATGTTCCCAACCTTGATAGCTGAAATTGCGGAGCCGAAAGACGGGGGCGCCAGAATCTGTAAAATGAGCTATCGTCGCAATCTGCATGTTCGAAACCGTATATTGGCATAGTAGTAGATTATTGGGGGCAAAAGACCAGGTCGCGCAGGTG
>DATHUN010000289.1:0-5865 GCA_035462205.1 Anaerolineales bacterium | reverse complement strand
GGCTACGTTAGAACCCACTCGTAATGATATTCAGGAAACCGATGTTGAGATCGGTGAATCAAAGCTGAGCAAGCTCGGCTTTTACGTGCTGATGATCGTGTTTGCGCTTTTCTTTTTGCTGCCGCTGCTCTGGATGCTCTCGACGGCCTTTAAACCCTTCGAAGAATGGCTGAGCCCGCGCTGGATTCCCGCTAATCCAACGTTGGATAATTTTACATCCATCTTTAATGACAAGTCGCTGCCGGTCGTAAACTGGTTCTTCAATAGCCTTCTCATTGCCGTACTGTTCACTGCCTTCATCCTGATCATCGACTCGCTGGCTGGCTATGCCTATGCCCGTCTCGACTTTCCCGGCAAAAACCTGTTGTTCGGGCTGATGCTGGCAACTTTGGTCATGCCGGGCATTATGTTCCTGATCCCTAATTATCTCACCGTTGCCAAATTCAATTGGATCGGTAAGATCCAAGGCGTAATTGCGCCCGGGTTGTCAGGTGTATTTGGGGTGTTCTTCATGCGCCAGTTCTTCCAAAGCCTTCCCAAGGAATTGGAGGAAGCTGCTTCTATTGACGGTGCGAGCGTATGGCACACGTTCGTTTCGGTGATCCTGCCGCTCTCCAAAGGACCGATCATCACCCTGGGTATTATTACGTTTCTCAACTCCTGGAACGATTTTCTCTGGCCCCTGCTCATCCTGGGAGGCAAGCGGACCGCGCTGACCCTGCCTGTGGGATTGGCGACGCTGCAAGGACAATATACGTTTGATTATGGCAAGCTCATGGCAGGTGCCCTGGTGCTGACCCTACCGGTGCTGCTCCTGTATGCCATCTTTCAGCGCTATATTATCCGTTCCATTTCCATGACAGGTATTAAAGGTTAGTTCGACTCGCTATAGAATACTGCCTTCCGCGAGTTGATTTTGATATGGTGAAACCAACAATGAAATTTGTGCATAAGAGAAGATTTCATTCTGATGTATGGATCTTCTCTGCAATCATCCTTTTATTGCTGAATGCCTGTGCGCCGGCCACGGCTGCAGTAACGCCGACAGTGTCCGCGACCGCAACGGTGGCGTCCACCGCGACGACCGCCGCCAGCCCAACGGTTCCCGCGCCCACTGCCACAGCCACGCTTTCGGGTCCCAGCTTTACCAACCCGGTCTACAAGTCAGATTTTCCCGACCCGTACGTCATGCGAGTAGGTGACAGCTATTATGCTTATGGCACGACCAATGGCGGCACAATCAACATTCGGGTGATCAAGTCAGATGATCTTGTCAATTGGGAAAATTTGGGAGATGCCCTGCCTGCGCTGCCAAAATGGTCGGTGCTCAATTCGGGCTACACCTGGGCGCCGGGCGTGGTCCAAATTGGCGATAAGTTCTTGATGTACTACGTGGCGCGCGATCAAGACGTCGATCGCCAGTGCATTGGGGTGGCGGTCAGCGACAAGCCCGAAGGGCCGTTCCGCGATCCTCACAGTGAAGCATTTGTCTGCCAGGCAAGCCTCGGCGGCTCGATCGATGCCTATCCCTTCCAGGATGACGATGGTAAGCTTTACCTATTATGGAAAAACGACGGTAATTGCTGCGGCTTAGAGGTGGGACTTTGGATCCAGGAACTCAGTCCCGACGGCATGAACCTCGTCGGCGAGCCCGTGGAATTGATCCAGCGCGATCAGCCCTGGGAGCGGCCCCTGATCGAAAACCCCGCTATGGTCAAGCATAATCAGAAATATTATCTATTCTATTCCGGCAATTGGTGGGAATCGTTCGAGTATGCCATCGGCTATGCGGTTTGCGAAACGGTCAAAGGTCCGTGCGAGAAACCATTGAACAAGCCGTGGTTCCAGTACAAGGCACCGGTCATGGGACCGGGCGGCGAGGCATTCTTTACCGATACCGAAGGCAATCTTTGGATGGCGTATCATGCTTGGACGGGCGCAGAGGTGGGTTACTCAGGGGGCGGCGAGCGCAGTCTGCACATCGACCTGGTCACGTTTGAAGGCGATACACCGGTTACCAACGGACCAACCTATACTCCTCAAATATTGCCCTAACCTCAATGACACACGACATTCTTTCTGCGCCCTTTACATGGGCTACCGGTATTGAAGATACCTTCATTCAGCACGCGCGGCCGCGCCTGCGTGCTTTAGACGAATATGAGCTGACCCAGCATTATCAATTGTGGCAAAGTGACATCGACCTCGTCGCCGAAACCAGGGTGCAGGCGGTGCGCTGGGGGATACCCTGGCACATCGTCCAGCCTGCGCCCGATCGATGGGACTGGGAGTGGACCGACAGAGCGCTCGAGCACCTCGTCACCGTGAAAGGCATTACGCCGATCCTGGACTTGATGCATTACGGCACGCCCATGTGGCTGGACAATAGCTTTATCAACGCCGGTTATCCGCAGCGCGTGGCGGAATACACAGCGGCGGTTGTTGAGCGTTACAAATCCCTGGTGAAATATTACACGCCGCTCAACGAGCCCATGGTTAACGCCAGTATGTCTGGATTCAAGGCCGAGTGGCCTCCTTACCTGAGTGGAGATGACGGCTATGTTAAATTAGCGCTGGCGATTGCGAAAGGCATCGTGCTGACCACGCAGGCAATCAAGGCCGAACAACCCGAGGCGGTCACTGTGCAGGTGGAAGCCCTGTGGCATACATTCACCCGGGATGAGACCCTGAAAGCACGTGCTGTTCGCGCCAACGCGCGCCAATTTCTGTGCTTTGATTTTGCCACCGGGCGCGTGGGTCATGAGCATGCCCTGATGGACTATTTACGCGAACATGGGGTTACAGAGACCGACCTCAGTTGGTTCCAGCAGAGCCCTGTGAGCTTCGATATATTTGGCGCCAATTATTATCCATGGTCCTATGCTGAATTGAGAATGCATCCCAATGGCAAGCCCTACACTGTCGTCAGGCGGGCTTCCGGGCATAAGATCGAACTCATCCTGCGCGAAGCCTGGGAACGCTATCGTATGCCGATCATGATCACCGAGACCTCCTCCAATGGAGATGCCAAAGCAAGAGCGCGTTGGATGGATGAAACGATCGATACCGTCTGTTCCCTGCGCGAGGAAGGCGTTCCGATCATTGGTTACACATGGTTCCCTCTGTTCACAATGGTGGATTGGGAGTATCGAAAAGGCAGGCGTACGCTCGATAAGTATCTGGTCCATTTGGGATTGTACGATTCAGCTTTTGATCCGGAAGGTATTCTGCGCCGGCAGGAGACCCCTCTTGTAAAACACTACCAGGAGCATATGGCCCGGCCGATGTCGCCTGTCTCCTCTTGATTACAGAAGAAATTTAGGAGTTTCCCTTGTCCCCTCGCAGCCACATTTCTCTCGACGGTCAGTGGTGCTTCTCGCTCACGAAGATATTCAATACCGATGACTGTTTTCAAATACCTGTGCCCTCTCCCTGGCAGGCCGACGCGCGGTTTCGCGACCATACTGGCGAAGCATGGTACCAGCGCGGGTTCGATGTTCCTGCGGAATGGCTGGAGTCCGGTCGTGTTCTCATCCTCGGCTTTGGCGCAGTGGATTATTGTGCTGAAGTCTGGCTGAACGATATTAAAGTCGGCGAACACGAGGGCGGTTACCTGCCCTTTGAGCTTGATATCAGCAAAGCCGCCCGGGCGGGAGAAAACACTCTCACTGTTCGTGTCGAGGATTCGCTCGAGACATTTCCCGAAATCCCGCACGGCAAGCAATCCTGGTACGGGATGCTCTCGGGTATCTGGCAGTCGGTCTGGGTGGAGTCGCGGGCGGCGAGTCACATCCAGCGGGTCAGAATTTTGACAGACGGTGGAGAGGTGTCGGTGGAACTTGGCGGCCGGGGCGATTTCACGGATGGGCTCACAGCCGAGATTTTTGATTCCAATGGCCAGGTCGTGGCCCGCGTGGAACCAGAGGGGCCGCGATTTTCCCTGCACCTCGAGCAGCCCCGATTGTGGTCACCGGATGAACCGAACCTGTACACACTGAAGCTGTCAACACCCAGTGACGAAGTCACCGAGACGTTTGGCATTCGCACGATCGAAACGCGGGATGGGAAAATTCTGCTGAATGGACGCCCCTTCTACCTGCGCGGCGCCCTCGACCAGGATTACTACCCTGAATTGATTTCTACGCCGCCATCTCTGGAGTATATCGAAGACCAGTTCCGCAAAGCGAAAGATATGGGACTCAACTGCCTGCGTATCCACATCAAGGTTGCCGACCCGCGCTATTACACAGCCGCCGATAAAGTGGGACTGTTGATCTGGACGGAATTACCAAACCACATTTTACTGTCTCAGCATGCCAGGCGCCGCGCCCACCAAACACTGGTTGGCATGCTCGAGCGCGATGGAAATCATCCCAGCATTGGCATCTGGACCATCATCAATGAAAGCTGGGGCATCGACCTTACGGACCCTTCGCAACGCGCCTGGCTGACCGAGACCTATGAGTGGTTCAAAGAGCTGGATCCTACTCGCCTCGTCGTGGGGAATTCGGCCTGCTGGAGCAACTTCCATGTCGTCACGGATATCGCCGATTTTCACAGTTACTATGCCATGCCCGATCATCTCGATAAGTGGCGTAAGTGGACAAATAAATATGCCGGCCGGCCCTGGTGGCTGTTTGCGCACGAGTACACCGCCCACAAGCAGTGGCGCGAGTTCCTTCTCGATCCCTGGCATGGGAATGAACGGCCGCTCGCTCCGGATGCGAAGCCCAAAGGCGATGAGCCGCTGCTCGTCTCGGAGTTTGGCAACTGGGGGCTGCCGGATGTCCACAAGCTTTATGAAGGCAATGGTGGCACAGCCCCGTGGTGGTTTGACACAGGCCTCAATTGGAATGAAGGTGTGGTCTACCCGCGCGGCATCGAGCAGCGATTCCGCGAATATCACCTCGACCGCGTCTTCCCCTCGCTCGCGGCATTGACAGAAGCGAGCCAGCGCCTGCAGCTTGACGCGCTCAAGTTCGAGATCGAGGACATGCGCGCGCATCCCAGCATCCAGGGTTATGTGGTCACGGAATTGACTGACGTTCACTGGGAAAGCAACGGCCTGCTCGATATGTACCGCAATCCAAAAGTTTGCACTCCTTTTCTTCACAAGTTCAACGCAGATGATGTCTTAATTCCGATTTGGGACCGATTGGCTTACACCTCCGGGGAGAATTGTTCGATCAGGATTTTATTCTCGCATTATTCCCCTGTAGAGATCAATGATGCTCTGCTTGTATGGGAAGTAAGCAGCGACAATTTTGAGGTCAGCGGTGCCCAGTTGCTGGCAGCGGAGTGTTTACCATTTGAGATCACTGAGCTAGGTTTTGTGAGCTTTGCAACGCCACAGGTCAAAGACCCAACGATGGCTCGCATCGAAATGAAACTCTTCAACGGGGAAGAGTTGATCGCTTCCACCTACCAGGAAATTTATATTTTCCCCGAGCCTGTTCCGTCGGGGGAAGGGCAGGCAATTTATTCTCCCGAGTTTCACCGACAACTGGAAAAGTTGGGTTACGCCATCACAACGGATTTGTCACAGGCAAAGGTCGCAGTGGTAACCGTGTTAGACGATACCTTTCGTGAATTCGTCTTACGCGGCGGACGCGTGCTTCTGCTCGCAGAAGATGAAGATGCGCTCCAGATGCGCGTCCCCGGTCTGGATATCGAGGAGCGCGAAGACAGCGCTTGGCAGGGCGATTGGGCGAGCACCCTTGGCTGGCATCGCTTCGACAAATTGCCAACAGGGAACACAGTCAACTTTGCATTTGCGGGCCTTACGCCTGAGTGTGTGATCGGGGACTTTTCCGCCCGAGATTTTGCCTTCCATGTCTACGCCGGGCTGTTCGCCGGATGGCTACA
>DATHUN010000288.1:0-19261 GCA_035462205.1 Anaerolineales bacterium | reverse complement strand
GGTGGCGGCCACATAGGCGGTCGCGCCCGCTTGTTTCATTTTGGGCAATGTCTCCGTACTGATACCGCCATCCACTTCCAGCCAGGCGGACGAACCCAGCGCGTTCAACTTCTTGCGGACCTCTCCCACTCTGCCAATTGCCTCCGGCATAAACTTTTGACCGGAATATCCCGGATGCACGCTCATCACCAGGACCAGGTCCGCTTCCGCTAAAAAGGGATCCAACACGCTAACAGGTGTTTCGGGGTTCAAAACGATGCCTGCCCAGCATCCGAGGGACTTGATTTGCTTCAACGTATTGTGCATATCCGGGCATGTCTCCACATGGACGGTTAGTCCGCTCGCGCCTGCTTTGGCAAAGGGCTCGATATAGCGCTCCGGTTCTTCGATCATCAAATGGACATCCAGAGGAAGTTTCGAAACCTTGCGGCACCATTCCACAATGAACGGTCCCATCGTGATGTTCGGGACGAAATGTCCATCCATGACGTCCACATGCAGCCAGTCTACGCCGGCTGCTTCTGCCTCGGCGATCTGCTCGCCAAGGCGCGTAAAATCTGCTGAAAGAATGGAAGAGGAAATTACGTATTTCATAATGAATAAAGGAGACAGTCACTTTTACAGTGACTGTCTCCTTATTTAACGAGGATTGTAGAGAAAATATATGTAGATCCAGAAGGGGACCAGCCCGCCGACCATCATCAGGGCGATGAGTCCCAGACCCACCGCACCCCAATCCACTTCCGAGAACGAGACTTCGGGCATGTAGGACGGCTCCGGCGTCGGAGTTGGCTGCGGCGGTGGAGTCTCGGTTCGCACGGGAGGCGTCGCGACCGTCGCCGGAGGCTCGGGCTGGCGATAGGTGGTCACAGCCTCGGGCGTGAGATTTAGAGCGGGCGTTGCGATATCGCGTTGCGTTCCAAACCGCAAAAGGACCCGCCCGAGCTGGTCTGCTGTGCGATAGCGTGCCGCGGGTTCTTTTGAAAGCACCTTCAATATAATTTCTTCTAATGCTTTCGGGATATCGGGCACGTATTCGCTGGGTGGGATCGGGTCGGCCTGTAGATGCAGAAGCGCCAGTTCTTCGCTGGTCGGAGCAGTGAACGGCAAAGCGCCTGTCAGCACTTCATACATGACAACCCCAAGCGAATAGACATCCGAGGCGGGCGAGGGCGCTTCTCCAACCGCCTGCTCGGGCGAGAAATATTGTGGCGAGCCCCAGACGACATCGGCGCGCTCGTCAGGCAGGATCGTCGAAAGCGCGCGGGCAATCCCAAAGTCGGTGACTTTGAGTCGCCCATCGGGAGTGACGATCATATTATGCGGCTTGATATCACAGTGAACAAGTCCGGCGCGGTGAGCATATCCAATTCCCGCGCAGGCCTGTACCATCAACGGGATGGCTTCTTCCACCGAGTATCGGCCACGCTGGCGAAGCAGCGTCTTCAAGTCTTTTCCGGGGACATGTTCCATGACAATGTAAAGCTGATTCTGGTCGAAGCCAAAGTCATGCACGGTCACAATGTTGGGATGGGAAAGGTTTGCCGCGGCGCGCGCTTCCTGGCGAAAACGTTTCTGGAACGATTCGTCATTGGAATATTGTGCACCCAACACTTTGATAGCGACATAGCGCTCTAGCATCAGGTCACGCGCTCGGAACACATCGGACATCCCACCGTGCCCCAAACGCTCGAGCAATTGATAGCGATTGTTGAGAACAGTCCCTTCGTCCATTGTAAAAAGATTATACCGCAGCCCCGACTCCCTCCGCCCTCTGGGCACCTTCGCGAAGCATACTCGAAGAGTGCCCCCAAATTCCGTAAAGGCGTTGTGCAATACTTATGGGAAGAATGGGTTGTGGAACTTGGGGGAGGCTGGGAGGGGGCGGTATAATCCTCGCATGCGCGATGCCGTCATCATCTATAATCCCGCCGCGGGGCGATTTTCGGTCAGTTCCTATATCCCCTCTGTTGTTAAGGACCTGGTGTCGAAAGGCTGGCAAGTCGACGCAGTCTCCACGCAAAGCGGCGCACATACCGTCGAGCTGGCGCGGCAAGCTGCGGCGGAGAAGCGAGAGGCAGTCTTCGCCGTCGGCGGCGATGGGACGATTGGCAACGTTGTCAACGGCCTGGTGGGCTCCGAGACTGCTCTGGGTGTCTTACCGGCGGGGACAGCAAACGTCTGGAGCATCGAATTGGGACTCAGCCCGTTCGCCTGGCATCGTCCCTGGGCTCTGCAAAAGAATGCATCCTTGCTTGCAAACGCACCTTGCCATGCAATTGACGTTGGGCTGTGCAACGGATTTTCATTCATGATGTGGGCCGGCATTGGGCTGGATGCGCTGGCGATCCATTCGATGGAACCGCGCATCCGCCTGGAAAAATTTTTTGCCATGCCTGAGTTTGCAGCGAAGACCATCTGGCAGGCGGCGCAATGGAATGGAATCCGCCTGCGTCTATGGGCGGACGATCATGAAGTAGAAGGCCAGTTTATCCTTGCGGTTGCCACGAACATCCGTCACTATCTCGGCGGACTCTCCAAGCTTTCGCCGGATGCCTATCTCGACGATGGCTTGCTCGACATGTGGTTATTCAGCGGCAGTCATATCGGGGATGCACTACGGCATGCCTACGACATGTGGCGCGGGAATCATTTCAACTCCCATATGGCTCGACGGATTACATTTAAGACACTGCGGATCGAAGCCGATGCGCCCTACTGGATCCAGACCGACGGCGAGCCGCGCGGCTCGGCCCAACAGACGGAGATCCGAGTCCGGTCGCGCGTGCTGCGGATGTTGGTGCCTCCGCATGCCATGAAACTACTGAAGAGTGTTCCACGAAAGGACATCAATGAACGCGCGCCAGCTTTTCAATAGATGGGTCATTCTGGGAGCGTTCCTGCTCGCAGGACTCTTGCTGCTCATTACTGCGGTTTCGATTGGATTGACCTCGGCGCGACAAAACTCAGGCGTGGGCTTTACGCCGGCGGAGATCACGGTCATCGCCGCACCAACGTCGACCTCCAGCGCGCCGGCCACGGCGACCATTGATCCTTTTGCCCCCACACCCGCGCCGACCGGAATTGCGCTTGGCAATTATGTGCAGATCAGCGGGACCGAAGGCGAAGGCTTGCGCATCCGCTCCGAGCCGGGGTTGAATGGCGAGTTCGAATTTTTGGGTTACGACTCCGAAGTCTTTATCATCAAAGACGGTCCACGCCAGGCGGATGGGTTCACCTGGTGGTATCTGGTTGCCCCGTATGATGAGACCCGCAACGGCTGGGCGGCTGCAGATTTCCTGAGTTATGTCCCGGCGCCTGTAGCAACACCATAAATTTTGCAAATTTCGTAGGGACGGCAGTTCGCGAAGCACGCAAAGCGAGCCCATCCCTACAGAAGGTTTATATGAACGAAAAACCAACCGGCATCACTGCCAACAAAAAGACAAAAGACTTTACCGTGACCTGGACCGATGGTCATACGAGCGTTTATCCGTTTGAATTATTACGTGCTGCCTGTCCGTGCGCCTCCTGCCGCGGCGGACATGAAAATATGAAGTCCGAGCCGGATCAGGATGTGTTCGATATCCATCTCGGTGATACGCCCTCCACACGGATTGCGAATGTTGTCGCGGTGGGGTCCTATGCCATGACCATCGTCTGGGAGGATGGTCACGACTACGGGATTTACAACTGGCACTACTTAAGAGCGTTATGTCCCTGTGCCGAGGATCGGGCGAAATATAGAAGAAAATAAATAAAGGACTGGAATGAGCGATTCTCCGAATCTGGGCAAAATCATCATAATCAATGGACCATCCAGCTCTGGAAAAACAACGCTTGCATTAGCAGCACAAAAGCAATTTGACATTCCCTTTCTCCGCTTTTCATTTGACCTTTTTCTGGATAACCAAGTCCTCCCTTTGGAGCAAATTCGAAATGGCTCCTTTTCCTGGGAAGCGATGAGGTCGTCTGTCTTTCGCGGCATCCATCGATGCCTGCCGGCTTTGGCAAACGCTGGCAATAATCTGATCTTCGATCACATCATCGAGTCAAAATCCTGGCTGGAGGATCTCCTTCCGTCTGTTTCTGGCTTGGATGTATTCTTTGTGGGCCTGCACTGTTCTCTGCCAGAACTAGAGCGACGCGAAGCCGAACGCGGCAATCGTCGCAGCGGTGAAGCGCGTACGGACTTTGAAACCGTGCACAACATCACATCTTATGATTTGGAACTCAACTCGGAGAACGCGCTAGAAGACAATGTAAAGCTTCTGATTGAGATGTGGAAAATACGCAAACGGCCGTCTGCCCTGGATAGGATGATTCAGCAAATGAATTTAGAACGATAAGGCATCAAAAAGCGACTGACATAATCGGTCGCTTTTGTTTTATCCTGCCTTCAGGAAAAGTAAAAACAATAAGACCTTCTTCTACCTCGGTTATAATCGGTGCGCTTTCATCGCTCTTCGGAGTGCCAAACTTCGAACGAGAAAAATACATATGAAAATTCTGACCGTTCTGACATACTATCGCCCGCACACATCCGGGCTCACAATCTACGCCGAGCGCCTCGCCCGTGCCTTTGCCAAACGCGGGCACCAGGTGACGGTGATGACTACGCAATATGATCCCTCGCTGCCGCGCGAAGAAACCATGGATGGCGTGAAGATCATCCGCGTGCCGGTAGTGGCGCGCGTCAGCAAGGGAGTGCTTGCGCCAACATTTGGTCTTGTGGCAACACGACTGGTCGCGACGCATGATGTCGTTCAGATGCACTTGCCGCAGTTCGACGCCCCCGGCGTGGCATTACGCGCTCGTCTGCTGCGCAAGCCGGCCGTGCTTACCTATCACTGCGATTTGTTGTTACCGCCCGGTTTCTTCAACCGCTTCGTAAATGCCGTGGTTCATTTCCAGAACAATCTGGCCGGGATGTTGTCGAATCACATCGTGACCTACACCCAGGACTACGCCGATCACTCTCCCTATCTCTCGCGCTACGCCTCCAAGCTCACCCCAATCCTGCCGCCGGTCGAATTGCCGGATCCGCACGCCGGCGCGGTCGAGGCCTTTGCCAAGGAACATGCTGTCGACGAAAGACGTCCTGTCATTGGTATGGTGACGCGCTTCGCTTCTGAAAAGGGAGTCGAGATTCTCCTGGAGGCGCTGCCGACAATTCTAAAGAAATATCCTAAGGCACAAGTGCTGTATGCCGGGCAACATTTGAACGTGATGGGCGAACAGGCATACTTCAACCGGTTGGTTCCACAGATCCGCGAATATGAAGCCTCGGGGCACTGGACGTTTCTCGGCAACCTCGCTCCCATTGACCTGGCTGCGGTCTATCCCAACCTGGATGTGATTACGGTTCCGTCGCTGAACTCCACCGAGGCGTTTGGTCTCGTACAGATCGAAGCGATGATGAACGGCGTGCCCTCTGTCCCGTCAGAGTTGCCCGGGGTGAGGCAGCCTGTGTTGATGCACGGCATGGGACGCGTCGCTAAAATTGGCGATCCCGCCGATTTAGCGGAACAGATTCTCCAGGTCCTGGATGAACCGCAAAAATATCAAGGCGATACAGAAGCAATCAAGAAAGCCTACAATCCTGATTCGATCGCGGCCGAATATGAAAAGCTATTCGGGCGTTTGATGAAGCAAGGAAGGTAAGCATGGAAACGTTGACTGGCACAACGCTTGCCCATTGGATTGTCAAACCAACTGTTGAGAGTCGAGTTTGAAGAAGGACTTTTTATATTTACAACTCCGTGACTTGCCCTACTTCCGCGCCTTTTTGCGCGCCGTAGAAAGCACCTACTATCAGGACCTGCCGCTGCCCGCGCCCGTCTATGACGTGGGATGCGGCGATGGTCATTTCGCCTCCCTAACCTTCGACCAAAAAATAGACGTGGGACTCGACCCGTGGCACGGACCGATCCATGAAGCAAAAAAGTTTGGCGCCTATAAAGCGCTGGTCGAAGCGGATGGCGCCAAATCCCCCTTCCCATCAGGATACTTCGCCAGTGGATTCAGCAACTCGGTGTTGGAACATATCCCGCACATCGACGCGGTGCTGGCAGAAACTGCGCGCGTATTAAAGAAGGACGCGCCCTTTTACTTCTGCGTTCCGAACACAAGATATCTCAGCGAGCTTTCCATCTCCAACGTTTTGGGAAAAAGTTATACCGAATGGTTCCGCAAAATCTCGCGCGTCCACCACGCCGATGAGCCGGAGGTGTGGAAGGAGCGGTTGGCGCACGCCGGTTTTACGCTCGAACGGTACTGGCATTATTTTTCGCCCGCCGCGATGCGCGTGTTAGAATGGGGTCATTACTTTGGCGTTCCGTCTGTGTTTGCCCGGGTGCTCACCGGCAAATGGATCATCGCCAAAACACCCTGGAACCTGTGGCTGACAAAGAAGTATGTGAGCCAATACGCATCACCCCATCCTGTGGATAACGGGACATTTACGTTTTATATCGCCAAGAAAAGGTAAGCAAGAAAACAAGCAGACAGGTACACACGCGATTTGCAATCCATGTGTACCTGTCTACCTGTATGCTTATATAGTTAAACCCATGCCGTTTGACGAAAAGTATTTCTCCACGCACACATATGCAAATGTGACCTTTGCCAAGTACAGTATGTACTGGTGGTCCAATCGCTTCCATGCCATCCTGGCGCGGCGCTATGGCAAACGCGGTGCGCGTCTACTGGAGATCGGCTCGGGTATGGGACATCTGGTGGGGCAGCTCGAGAATTCGTTTGAGACGTACGGGATGGACCTGAATCACTGGGCCGTCAAACAATCCAGGTCCGTCATCAAGACAACCCAGCTTCAGACTGCCAGCGCGCAGGAACTGCCTTTCAGGGATGACTCATTTAACGTGGTTATCATCAAGCACATTGTGGAGCATCTGCCTGATCCGCAAAAAGCAATTCAAGAAATCGGACGCGTGATCGAACCCGGCGGGACGCTCATTCTCGCCACGCCGAATCTCGATTCGCTGCTCAAGCCGTGGAAAGGCGTGAAGTGGATCGGCTACCAGGATCCCACGCATATCTCACTCAAGCGACCTGTGGAATGGTTGTCTTTCATTAAAGAGGCAGGCTTCGAGTTAGTCAAAGTCTTTTCCGACGGATTTTGGGATGTGCCTTATATCCGTTTTGTGCCAGCCCCGATCCAAAAATTATTCTTTGGTTCCTTGGGCGGGCTCCAGGCGATCACGGGCCGGATCTTTCTTCCCATGCGTTGGGGAGAGAGTATTTTGGTGATTGCGAGGAAGAAGTAGAAAGCAACAGTTGACGTAAAAGAAAAAGATGAGTAACGAAAATCCGAATCCCAATCAATATCCGCTGGGCGAACCCAGCGTATTGGATTATGTCAAATCACTGTTCCACTTCCGGAATGGCGAACGGATTCGGATTCCTGAGTTCGTGGAGGATGAGGAGCATTCGGGGAATGGCTTCCAGCCGTCAGTGACAGATCGGCAGTGGGTCGAAGCACAGCCGGAAATTGTGGTCGCTGCCGAACCGGAAATGCTGCGATCTCTCCCTGCTCGCACCGTCTTTCCCTGGCGCTCACTTGCGGCGTTTTTCCTGGCATTGCTTGGCCAGCAGCTTTTTGAGCCACCCGCCGGTCTGGCGCCGATCGGATACGCCTTTTATATCGGCGCATTGGGCTTGTTGGGCTGGGCGATCCAGCGTGGGGAATGGACATTGCCTGCCCTGGCTGAATCCTCCAACGCCAGCGATCCGCTTAGGTATCGTCCGATCCAAGCAATCGCTAGCGTTCTGCTGATCCTCTTTGCTTTCCTCTATTTTAATAACAACCTCTTCACGATCACGAATGTCCTGCTCTGGCTGGCGGCCATTGTTCTTTTTATTTGGGCATTCTGGTTGCAGCGACCAAGTGCACGTCAGAGGACAGCAAACGATCAGCCATTCCTCCAACGCTACGGATGGACAATCCTTCTGGTTACCGCAACCGCACTCATCTTCTTCTTCCGCTTCTACCGCACCGTGGATGTACCACCGGAACCGTTCAGCGATCATGCGGAAAAAATCCTGGATGTGTATGATGTTTCGCAAGGACAAACCCACATCTTTTTCATCCGCAATACGGGCCGCGAAGCGTTCCAGATGTACTGGACGCTGCTCATCTCGTGGATCTTTGGCACGGGTCTTTCGTTCCTCAGTCTCAAACTAGGTACCGCCATCCTTGGCTTTTTGACTTTGCCGTTCGTGTATTTACTCGGCAAAGAGATCGGCGGCCGGCGGGTAGGATTATTTGCATTCTTGATGACCGGCATCGGTTACTGGCCAAATGTGATCAGCCGCGTTGGGTTGCGCTTTCCCCTCTATCCGCTATTTGTTGCGCCCACACTACTTTATTTGATCCGCGGCTTGCGAACACGCAATCGCAATGACTTTCTCCTCTCCGGCTTGTTCCTCGGGCTCGGCTTGCATGGTTACAGTCCGTTTCGAATCGTGCCGCTGGTCGTCATCGCCGCGTTCGTCTTGTACTGGCTGCATGACCAGTCCAAGGGCGTGCGCAACATCTCGGCCGTCTGGCTCCTGCTACTCACTTGGGTGTCTTTGTTTGTGTTCACACCTCTTTTGCGCTACTGGATCGATAATCCGGCCCAATTCAGTTTCCGCGCCATGTCGCGCTTGAGCGGCGTGGAAAACCCGATTACGCAGCCGATCTGGAAGATTTTCATTTCCAATGTCTGGCGCGCCTTCAAAATGTTCAACTTTGACGATGGTGAGATCTGGGTCCATTCGGTGACTCACCGTCCCGCCTTGGATGTGATCACGGCAGCATTGTTCGTAATCGGTATTGTGCTGGTTTTGGTGCGCTACATTCGCAAGCGTCACTGGCTCGATTTGTTTTTGTTGGTATCCATCCCGATTTTGCTGATGCCATCGATTCTTTCCCTGGCGTATCCGGCCGAGAATCCGGCATTGAACCGCGCCGGCGGCGCCTACATCCCGGTGTTCCTGATCGGGGCGATGGCGCTCGACGGCCTGGTTTCCGCCATCGGCTGGGAGCGCAGGCAGGCTCTACTCTCCTACGGCTTGTTGGGAATCCTGCTGTTGATGTCTGTCCGGCAAAACTACGATCTGGTCTTCCATAAATATTACGACTCATTTCGCGCCGGATCGTGGAACACATCCGATATGGGCAAGGTAATTCAGGATTTCCAAAAGAAGTATGGAAGGACAGACACGATCTGGGTTGTGCCGTTCCCTTATTGGGTGGACACACGCCTGCCGGCGGTGTGGGCAGGCATCCCCAACCGTGACCTGGCGATGTGGCCCGAGAACTTGACGGATACATTACCGTTCCCTGAGCCAAAATTGTTTATTGTGAAAGCAAATATCGCGGACCCGAGCGCGAACGATCAAGAGTCGCTGGATGTGTTGAAAATCATGTATCCGAACGGTCAATTGCGCCTGTTCAAGTCCGATGTGCCTGGGCACGATTTTTGGATTTTCACAGTACCACCATAATAAGTAGCCACTGTAGGTCTCGGCGGCTGCTGGAGCATAATGCAATCTCGCGAAAAGTATCCCTGGGTTTATGATCTTGTATTCCTGCTGGTGTTTGCACTGGCAGGCTATTTACGTTTGACCGGCGTCAATTGGGGCGAAGCGCAGCACCAGCACCCGGATGAAAACACGTTTGCCAGTGCGCTCTATTTAATGCAGGCGCACAAATGCGCCAATCCTGCTCTCCCGGCGATCGCTTGTCCGGCGGAGCAAAAGCGCTGGCTAAGCATTGCGGATTATTTCAACAGCAAAAAGTCGACACTCAACCCGTACAACATCGGCTTCGGCTCCTTCGTATACGGGGACCTGCCGATGATCGCCATCCGCGTCGCGGCCGACCTGACCAATCAGATCGACCCACGCGTCTTCGGTCGACAGGCATCCGCCCTTGCCGATCTATTTGCAATCTTCTTTTTATATTTGATTGTTTCCAATTTATATAATCGCCGCGTCGGACTGCTCGCTTCCTTGTTCTCTGCATTAGCGGTGATGCAAATCCAGCAATCGCATTTCTTTACGATCGATATGTTCGTCAACATGTTTGCCATGTTGGCGACCTATTTTGCCGTGAAGATTCTCGATGCGAAATATGATCCTGGATATTTATCAAACGATCTGCCTGAGTTGGAAATCGAGGCAGATGAATTCGAAGCAACTCATGAAACGGAATTGGAAATTCCGGATGGCGAAGCTCCCATCACGAAGCACGAAGTATCGCGAAGTATCCCTTCCGGACCAACTGCCACTTCCATTTCACGCCTCCTTCGCAACCCGCTTTTTCTTCTCAGCGTCGGCTTTGGCGTTGCTTATGGGATGGCGTTATCGTCCAAGCTCAACATTTATCCCTTGGCGATCCTATTGCCCGGTGCGTTCGCGGTGCGGTATTTGACCGTAGACCGTGGACGACAGATCGAGGAACCAGGTCCAGCCGATCGTGAACCGCCTGTTCTCAATTCCTACTGGACCTTTGTCCTAATTTGCCTCATCGCCGGTGGACTTGCCTCCCTCATTTCCTTCCGCATTTTTCAACCCTACGCATTCGACGGCTTGAAACCGGATCCGCGCTGGGTGCGCGATATCACGCAGCAGCGCGCCCAGGCAACCGGGGAAGCCGACATGCCCTGGAACCTGCAATGGGCGCGGCGCACGCATCTGTATTCCTTTACGAACTTAACCAAATGGGGACTTGGACTTCCGCTTGGCATTCTGGCCTGGGCGGGATTCTTGCTGATGGGTTGGCGCGTTTTCAAAGGCGAATGGCGGCACGCCCTGCTTTGGGGCTGGACCGCCCTGTACTTCCTCTGGCAGTCCATGCAGTTTAACCCCACCATGCGCTACCAGCTGCCGATCTATCCCATGCTTGAGATGATGGCAGCGTGGTTCATCCTCGAATTGGCAGGCGCGAACGTTCCAAAGTTGAATCGTTCTCGGTTCCGAGTGGTTTTGGCAGGCATTCTTGGCGTTACAGTCGTCGCGTTGACTGCCGGTTGGGCGTTCGCTTTTCATAACATTTACCTGCGGCAGGAACCGCGCATCGCTGCCTCCTATTGGATCTTCGAAAATATTCCCGGTCCGATCAATATCCAGATCAACAGCCACGAAGATGGAATCTACAACCAACCCTTGCCCTTCCCCGCCGGTGGATTTGTAAAGCAGAGGATCCCGTATGACACGACCTTCTTCCCCAACAAGAATGGGACGGTCGAAAGTATCTCCCTGGGGCATGCGCTCAACACGCTCGCCGCTTCTTCGACGCTCAAGGTAACTCTCTCCAGTGTGCCGAATCCCACCTCCAACCAGGCGCTCGCCACCGCCACACTGAAGTCCGATTTTGATTCGCAAGGCGATCCGCGTGGGAACCCATATACGATTAAGCTGAACCGGCCCGTTGCTGTGCTCGCCGGCAATCAATATTTTCTACGCTTCGAAATGGATCAAGGTCTGCTCACCATTGACGGTTCAGCCGTCAGCAATGAGACCGATTACGATTATGGTTTACCCTTCAACGTCGACGGTTATGACGCGTTCGGCGGTATCTACCGCGGCGATCTGACACTGCAAGTCTATTATGATGACAACGAGAAAAAGCTCAATAACTATTTAAGCACCCTCAACCAGACCGATTACATCTTCATCCCCACCAATCACCAATACGCCCAGATCACACGCGTGCCGGAGCGATATCCATTGACCACGTTGTATTACCGCGAACTGATCGGCTGTCCGGTCGGGAAGAATATCATCGAGTGCTATCGCAACGCGCATCCCGGCGAATACCAGGGCCGGCTGGGCTTTGACCTGGTCGCGGTCTTTGAAAACTATCCAACGCTCGGACCGATTGTCATCAACGATCAATCGGCGGAAGAAGCGTTCACCTTCTACGATCACCCCAAGGTGTTGATCTTCAAGAAGAACAAGGACTTCAACATCGCCCAGGTGCGCGCCACTCTCAGCACGGTGGACTTGGCGAAGGTCGTTCATCTTCTGCCAAAGGAATTCAATCGTTACTCGAATTTGATGCTGCCCGAGGACAAGCTTGCCGCACAACGCGCCGGCGGAACATGGTCACAGTTGTTCAATTACAACTGGGTACAGAATCGTTATCCCGTGCTCGGTCTTATTATCTGGTACATCTTCATCTTCATCCTGGGGCTGGCTGTCTATCCTCTCATCCGTTTGGGATTACCAGGGTTAGCGGATAAAGGCTATCCGTTGAGTCGCGCCCTGGGCTTGGTCCTCTTCGGCTATCTGGCATGGATCGGCGGCTCGGCCGGCATCCCTTATACGCGGACTACGATCGCCATCGTCCTGGGCTTGATCCTGCTCCTCGGCGCGGCGCTTGCCTTTTATCAACGCAACGAGTTGCGCGAAGAATGGAAGACCAGGCGCAGCTACTTCTTGATGGTGGAAGGCTTATTCCTGTTATTCTTTCTCTTCGATCTGCTCATCCGCCTCGGCAACCCGGACCTCTGGCACCCTGCCAAAGGTGGCGAACGCCCGATGGACTTCTCGTACTTCAATGCCATTATCAAGAGCACATCCTTCCCGCCGTACGATCCATGGTTTGCGGGCGGATATATCAACTACTACTATTACGGATTTGTGCTGGTCGGCACGCCGGTCAAATTGCTGGGCATCGTCCCCTCTATCGCCTATAACTTCATTCTGCCGACACTGTTTGCGATCGTGGGGATCTGTGCATTTTCAATTGGCTGGAACCTGTTGGCAGGGGATCGAGAACAAAGGGCAGGGAAGGAATCATCCCCGCTAAGGCTTGACCCCTTGGTTGCGGGCCTCGCCGCTTCGGCTCTGACGCTTTTCCTCGGCAACCTGGGCACGATCCAGCTTATTTTCCAAAAATTCGAATTGATCGGAGCGGGATCTGCATTTTCGTGGGAGCCGAAAATCAGCCTGTTCCAGCGCTGGGCATGGGCAATCCAGGGTTTGACTCTGGTCATGAAAGGAATGCCGCTTGCCATCGGTTTGGGAGACTGGTACTGGAACCCGAGCCGCGTCGTCCCGCCGCTGGGTGGAAATGAGATCACCGAGTTCCCCCTCTTCACCTTTGTGTACAGTGACCTGCATGCCCATATGATCGCCATGCCGCTGGCATTGCTGGCATTGAGCTGGGCGCTTGCCATCGTGGCCGGTCGCGCCCAATGGCGCAATCGATTCGCGGCGGCGTTGGGATTCGCCGTCGGAGGCCTGATCATCGGTGCCTTGTATCCGTCCAACCTATCCGATATGTATACCTACCTGCCGATCGGCCTCGCCGCATTGACATATGGCATTTGGCGGTATGCAGAAACACCCTTCCTCCATCGCAGGCTGCTGCTGGCAATCGGCGCGGTGCTGGCATTGACGGTTCTCTCGTTCCTGCTCTATGAACCTTACAAACATTGGTACAGCCAGGTCTACAGCGCACTTGACCCGTGGAAAGGACCGTTCACGCCAATGGGTTCGTATCTTACCCATTGGCTGGTGTTGTTATTCATTGTTGTTTCGTGGATGGCGTGGGAGACGCATGAATGGATGGCGGAAACTCCCGTCTCGGCGCTGGCGAAATTAAGACCCTATCAATTGTTGATCGAAGGTTTTATCATTTTCATTGTGCTGGCGTTGCTTGCGCTCCAATACCGCATCTCCAGCTTCCATTTTCCGGGTGCAAGCATCGCCTGGATCGCGCTGCCGATCGCTGCCTGGGCGGGCGTGCTGCTGCTGCGCCCGAAGATGAGTGATGCAAAACGATTCGTGTTGTTCCTGATCGGCACGGCATTGGTCATCACGATCGTCGTCGAAGTCGTTGTCGTACGCGGCGATATCGGACGGCAGAACACTATCTTCAAGTTCTATCTACAATCCTGGTTCCTGCTCGCCGTCAGTGGAGGGGCTGCCTTCGCCTGGACGCTTCCGGCGTTCTTCAAGTGGCTGCCCGGCTGGCGCCTCTTCTGGCAGACCGCAATGATCCTGTTAATTTCGGGCGCAGCGTTCTTCACCGTCAGCGGCGTGACCGGCAAGATGCGTGACCGCTGGATCATGGAAGCGCCGCACACTCTCGACTCGATGACCTTCATGAAATACGCCCAGTACGACGACTTTGGTCAGCGTCTGGATTTGAGTCACGATTACCGGGCCATCCGCTGGATGCAGGATCACGTCCAGGGCTCACCGGTCATCGTCGAAGCAAACTGTACAGAGTATCACTGGTGTACGCGCTTTACCATTTATACTGGCTTGCCCGGTGTGGTAGGCTGGAACTGGCACCAGCGCCAGCAGCGCGGACTCATGTCCACATGGGTAGAGGACCGGGTCAATGAGGTCAACAATTTCTACAATGACCTCAATATCGACTCCACCCGCACCTTCCTGAAAACCTATGATGTAAAATATATTATTGTCGGCGAGCTGGAACGCGCGGAATACACGCCGATCGGCATCTCCAAGTTCAAAGCATACGATGGCAAATACTGGCGTCATGTCTATCGTGATGGAGATACGGTGATTTACGAAGTGATCCCGTAAAGAGAAGGAGAGATTGTATGATCTACCACATCACATCGCGCGAGGCATGGAATCAGGCCCGTCAACGCGGTGACTACCGCGCCGATAGTTTGGAGACGGAAGGTTTCATCCATTGCTCGACGGAGGAGCAGGTGATCCCGGTCGCGGAGCAGTTTTTTAAGGGCGACCAAGACTTGTATCTGCTTATGATCGAACCTTCACTTCTCTCCTCGGATCTGAAGTGGGAGTCACCGGCGGAAGGTACCCCTCCGCCTGGCGTTCCCGCAGGCGACCTCTTCCCGCACATCTACGGTGCGATTAACCTGGACGCAGTTGTGAAAGTCTTTGATCTGCAATCCAACCCGGATGGAAAATACAACTTTCCCCCCAAATAACTTCATCCTCCTCACATGGTCGCATTCCTCTCCTGGTACATCGTCATCACAATTTTAGGCTGGCTGACTTTTCCGCTGGCATATCATCTCTTCCCCGCGCTGACCGATCGCGGCTATGTTCTTTCACGCGCTCTCGGCCTGTTGATTTGGGGATATATTTTTTGGCTGTTCGCTTCGCTTGGCATCGCCCAGAATGACATCGGTGGGTTGCTGCTGGCGTTGCTGGTATTAATTGGGTTAAGCATTTGGGCAAGCATCGCGGACGATGGACGATTGACGAAACCGGCACTTGCGCCGGGTGCAAGTGTGGACAATAACAGGTTGGATCGTCGATGGTCTATCGTTGATTGGCTGCGCGACAACCGACGCCTTATCCTCACCACCGAACTTCTCTTCCTCATCGCCTTCGCCGTCATGGCTTGGGTGCGCGCCAATAATCCCGAGATCTACACCTCGGGTGGCGAAAAATGGATGGAGACCGCCTTCATCAACGCCATCCTGCATTCACCGACGTTTCCGCCGCATGATCCCTGGCTATCAGGCTATGCCATTTCCTATTATTACTTTGGCTATGTGATGGCCGCCATGCTGGCAAAGCTGACGGCTACAGCTGCACCGATCGCGCATAACTTGATGCTCTCGCTCATCTTTGCCTTGAGCGCAGTCGGTGCATATGGATTGCTCTACAATCTGCTCTCTGCCTATCGCTACACCAAAGGCGAGCAGGAAGAAACACGTCTACTACCTGCATTCGGTGCACTTTTTGCTCCGCTTTTCCTGTTGGTTGTTAGCAATCTTGAAGGCGTTTTTGAGTCACTTCACAGCAAAGGTATCGGCTGGAAGTTCGCCGCGGATGGAACAGCAAGCTCCCCCTTCTGGAAGTGGATCGACCTGCAGGTGATCAGCACGACACCACCTGCTCCACCGTTCCATTGGGCGCCAGATCAATTCTTTTGGTGGTGGCGCGCCTCGCGCGTCATCATGGATTACGATCTCACCGGCCGGTGGATGGGCGACGTCATCGACGAGTTTCCATTCTTCTCGTATCTACTCGGCGACTTGCATCCGCATGTGCTGGCGATGCCATTCAATCTGCTGGCGATCGCGGTCGCGCTGCATATTTTCCTGGGCGGTTGGCGCGGCAAAATCAACTTGTTCTTCGGGCAGCTCTATCTCAGCAAGCTCGGATTCCTGGTGGTTGCATTGGTCCTGGGCGGACTGGCATTCCTCAATACCTGGGATATTCTGCTCGGCGCGGCGTTGATCGTGTTGAGCTACGCGCTGGCGCAGGTGCACCGTCAGGTCCCCGAAGGAGGCGAAGCAGGCTGGAGCTGGGGACGGCTTGAGGATCTCTTCCTGCTGGGCATCCCGGCGGGGATCACTGCCTTCCTTCTGTATCTGCCGTTCTTCATCGGCTTCGATTCACAGGCAAAAGGTCTGCTGCCGAACTTTATGTTCGTAACGCGCCCTGTCCATATGTGGATCATGTGGGGCACGCTCTTTATTCCCCTTCTTGCCTATTTGATTTACTTATGGAGAGGCAGAACATCTGCCAACTGGCGCGCGGGCATTTTCATTTCGCTGGGACTTGTGGTTGTTCTGATTGCAATGATGTTCGTCATTGGCTTCATCGGGCTGCGACTGAAGCCACAGGACGTTCAATCTGTGCTGGATTCTCAGGGACGCACGGTGGGACAGTTCATCGCCGACAGCATGTCTCACCGGTTGACCAAGATTGGCAGCCTGCTCACCTTGCTGGCGCTATTGATCCCGTTGCTTTCCTTTCTTTTTGATTATGGTCGCTTTACGGAAGATAATGTGGAGCCCAACCCCCGCTACTCATTGCATTTTCAACCGCCCACCTTTATCCTTCTCCTGGCTTCGCTGGGCGTTCTGCTGATTCTCGCTCCTGAGTTCGTTTACTTACGTGACAATTTCTCGTATCGCATTAACACCGTTTTCAAGTTTTACTACCAGGCATGGATTTTATTATCGCTGGTAGCGGCGTTTGCTATCACAGTCATGCTCTCAGAATTGCGCGGCGTGACAGCCACACTCTACTCGGTGCTGATTGTTCTCGTGATGGGGCTGGGACTAGTTTATCCACTCTTCAGTATTCCCAGCAAGACAGACTACTTCAAGGCGAAGAATCCCGAACAGCGCACGCTCGATGGCTCAGCCTATCTTGCAGGCGTGATGCCAGATGATTATCAGGCGTTCAAATTTATGCACACGCTGGATTCCGGTGTTGTCGCCGAGGCAGTTGGTCCGGGAGGCGGACAGTATAGTGAATACGCGCGCGTTGCCACGTTCACAGGGATGCCCACCGTACTGGGCTGGTCCGGTCATGAGGGTCAATGGCGTGATGCATCTCTCCAAGGTACCCGCGCCAAAGACATGGAAACCTTCTACACCACATCCGACTGGATGACGGCGCAGGATATTCTTAAGAAATACAACATTAAGTATGTGTACATTGGGAATTTGGAACGGAGCACCTACCCGGTCAATGAGGAAAAATTCGGGCTGTTCCTTAAACAGGTTTACCAGCACGGCAGCGTCACTATTTACGAAGCACCGTAAAGCGCTCACGTTTCCGTCTCTGCCTCCGCGATCATGGAGATGTAGACGAAGGCGCGGACAACGAAAACTTTCCATCTAGCCTAGGCGGTGTCCTACCAGAAAATATTATCAGCCAAGGCAGAACATACCGGGTAAAATATTTGTATGAACTCTCCACGACTTAGGTATGAAGGCTGGCTCTATGGGCTAGCCTTTCTCATGGCAATCGGATTCCGCCTGATCGCCCTTGGCGCCACGCCGCTACGCGACTCGGAAGCAACACTCGCCATGCAGGCGCTGAATGTGGCGCGCGGCACCAGTCCGTTGCTGGGACCACAACCCGCCTACATTCTGTTGACCAGTATTTTCTTCACGGTCATCAAGAGCACGAACTTCATGGCACGCTTCCTGCCGGCACTGGTGGGGAGTGCACTCGTCTTTGCTCCTGTTTTTTTCCGTCAACAGCTTAAGCCACGACCGGCGGTCATCCTGGCATTCCTTATCGCCATGGATCCCGGTCTTGTGGCTCTCTCCCGCCTGGCAAGCGGCACAATCCTTGCTGTGACGTTTTCGATTTTCGCTGTCGGCCTGTGGACTCATCGCCGGCTCATTCCCGCCGGAATCCTTGCCGGTTTGGCACTTCTCTCGGGACCATCTCTTTGGGCCGGACTCCTCAACATAAGTCTAACCTGGCTGTTTATGCGGGGTCTGGGATCACGTTCGAAAACCGACTCATCTCCAGCCTCCAATTCTCCAATCTCCCTTGCCTCCATAACCGATTACCAAATACGACCTGCTCTTATCGCTTTACTCCTCACTCTGGTCCTCGCCGGAACGCTTTTCTTCACTGCCCCCAACGGACTGAGCGCCTGGCTCGATTCCATCCCGGCGTACTTCAAAGGCTGGGTCGCTGGCTCGACAATGACACCCGCCCGCATGTTGTTCACGCTGCTTGTCTATGAACCACTCGGCATTTTTCTCGCCATCTTTTCGCTCATCCGCGGCTACCGCACGGGGAGCGCGCGCATCATCCAATTGAGCATCTGGCTGGCTGTGTCCCTCTTGCTCGCCACCTTCTATCGCCAACCCGGCGAACTGGCATGGGCGATCCTACCCTTGCTGGCCCTCGCCGCATTGGAGCTTTCGCGCAGCCTCAATATTTTCCCGTCTGAACGGCTCGAGGTCGGCATCGTGACTACCGCCCTGTTGATTCTGCTCACCTATATCTGGTTCGATATTGCTGCAATTGGACTCGACCCGTTCAATCAGTTCGTCACCAGTATTCCGCTGCTGGGCAGCGTACAAAATCCCCGCTACGCAATTTTGTATGGTGCCATCGCCATTCTCATCGCTTGTATTGCATTTGTCGCCTTTGGTTGGTCGGGACGCACTGCCTGGCTCGGGAGCACCTGGGCGTTCATCATTTTCTTCACGTTGTATACCTTCGGCGCTGCCTGGGGCGCCAGCGGATTGCGCTCGAAGAACGGCGTGGAATTATGGACGCTCGATCAAAAGCCGGCCGAGGCAAATCTGTTGCTTGCCACGGTGGATAATATTTCAGATTTCAGCCTGGGGCACGAGGAGTCACAACCGGTGACCATTATGGGAATTGATTCGCCGGCGCTTGAATGGCTCCTGCGCAATCACGCTGTCAAGCTTGTCTCGGCTCTTGGTCCGCAATCTACGCCGCCGATCATTATCACGCCGCCGATTGACAATCTGAACCTGCCTTCCGCCTATCGCGGCCAGGGCTT
>DATHUN010000287.1:0-4778 GCA_035462205.1 Anaerolineales bacterium | reverse complement strand
CATCGACGGATTAAACAATGAGCTGCTGCGTTCCCCGGTCGATGCGCTGAATTCCACGATCCAATTCGCGGTGGATCACCAAGGACAGAAAGCCGACCTGGCGCAAGCCCGCGCCATGCACCAGGGGGCACTCCGGGTTGTACAGGATTCAATTACACCTGAGCGTAAATTGCTCATCAGCGGATATGATGAGTACCTGAGTGAAGTAAAGATACTTGTGAAATTCAAAAAAGATTGGGTGGAATGCAAAGTATTCTATAACCAGCCCTTGAACTGCGAAAAAGTGACGCCTGTACCGTAATGGACAAAATTTGTACAACGACTTGTGTGTAATTGTACAAATTATCCTTTTATGGTAGAGTTAATTCAAAATTTCACAGTTGGTGAGGCTGATTCGATGAATGCAGATAAAATTCCGGATATCATCATTGGCAGGCTTCCTGTCTACCTTCGTGCTCTGCAAAGACTCTCTGCAAAAGGAATCCAGACAACCTCCTCTCAGGAATTAGGTGAGATTGTAGGTATTTCTGCAGCTCAAATTCGCAAGGATATTTCACAATTTGGCGAATTCGGTAAACAGGGAACCGGCTATTCCATCCCATTTTTGATCGAACGGCTTAAGGATATTTTGAAGGTCGACCGGGTCTGGGAAGTGGTTATCGTCGGCATGGGCGATATGGGTCACGCCCTGGCACGCTATAACGGTTTTGCCAACCGTGGTTTTATCATCAAGATGTTGTTCGATAATGACCCGAAGAAAGTTGGGCAAAAGGTGGGAGAGTTTGAGATTTTGGATAGCAGTTCGCTGGCAGAAAAGATTAAGCAAAACAAGATCAAAATTGCGATGCTGACTGTCCCCGCTGCAGCCGCGCAAGAGGTGGCTGACCAGCTTGTAAAAGCGGGCGTGAAGGCAATCCTCAATTATTCGCCAACCAGTTTGAGTGTCCCTCCTGGAGTTAAGGTTCAGCACATTGATCCAGCCACTCACCTGCAAAGAATGACTTATTATTTAGAATAATAAAAAGCGTCCGCGACACGGACGCCTTTATTTTATTCTACACCTGCGGCAAACTTCGCCGCAGAATGTTGTACATTGGAAGGGCTTTCACGGCACCTTCGACCACGCAGGTCATTGGGTTATCTACAAGATAAGCGGGGATACCAAGCGATTTTGTCAGGAGCTTATCCACGCCACGCAGGAGCGCCCCCCCACCACAGAGAGCTACACCGCGGTCGATAATGTCAGCCACGAGTTCGGGCGGGGTCTTTTCAAGCACGCGACGACCCGTCTCGACAATTTGCTTGAGGGGATCTTGCAGCGCTTCGACAATTTCTCCGGTGGTCAGCGTGACAGGACGTGGCAAGCCCGTGACCTGATCCTGTCCCTGCACTTCCATGCTGTTTTCAGTATCCTGGGGAACCGCCGCTCCAATCCGGACCTTGAGCTGCTCGGCCGTGACCTGGCCGATCACAATCCCGTATTTTCTCCGCACATAATTGACGATCGCGTCATCGAGGTCGGTTCCACCAGAGCGTAAAGTCTCGGCAGAAACGATGCCGTACATCGCCATGACGGCTGCTTCGGTGCATCCGCCGCCAAGGGTGATGACCATATTTCCGGAGGGCGAGCCAATGGGCAAATCCACGCCTAGAGCGGCAGCGAGCGGCTGCTGGATCAGGGATGCTTCGCGGCTTCCTGCTTCCAGTACGGCCTCATAAACGGCGCGGCGCTCCACACTCGTCACACCATACGGTACGGAGATCATTACACGCGGCCGAAAGATTCGCATAGATCCGCTGACGCGTTGTAACAAGTAAGATAGAAGCGTCTCGGTAATTTCGTAATCTGCAATGACCCCATTCTTGAGCGGCCGGGCGACCTCAATGCTTTCAGGGACGCGTCCATACATATCACGCGCCTCCTGCCCAACTGCTACCATCTTCTGGTCATAGACCTCAATGGCGACAATCGTCGGCTCCTCCATAAGCACCTGCGTGCTATCGGCGAGACGAGTGAATATGGTCCCCAGGTCGATACCCAGGTCTTTGGAAAACATTGCCACGATGCCTACTATTCTAAACGAACCCTCAAAGTAGAATCAATCTACAATGAGGTGTCATTTTCTGAGAATACATCCTTGACTTTGCGATATCGGCGAGCAACATCCAAACGCAAATTGGAACGTCGCAACGCGGCTTCCATGGTAAGGTACGCGTCATGATCTTCAGGCTTGAGCTTGGCAAGCGCGTCTTCGGCGCGCTTTTTGGCAGCCTGGGCGCGGGTGATATCAATATCTTCGATATTTTCCGCCGCATCGGCCAGGATCGTGACGATCGTCGGCTGAACTTCAGCCATACCACCAGCAACGACAAACAATTCCTCTTTGCCGTTCTGACGGACTTTGATCACACCATATTTGAGAATGGTAAGGACCGGAGCGTGATGAGGCAGAATACCCATTTCTCCGGCAATACCGGGCAGGATGACAATATCTACATCGCCCTGAAAGACAGTCCGATCTTGAGAGACGATTTCACAACGAATGGTCATAGAAGTTCACCCTGTCATTGCGAGGAGGGCACTAGCCCGACGAAGCAATCTACTGATGATGAGGAGATTGCTTCACCCTATCGGGTTCGCAATGACATAATCTAATGATTACGCACCCTCCGTAATTTTATCCGCTTTGGCGCGGACGTCTTCAATTGTACCCGCCATCATGAATGCCTGCTCGGGCAGATCGTCACACTTGCCGTCCAAAATCTCCCGGAAACCACGCACGGTTTCCTTGAGCGGGACATAGCGTCCTTCCATGCCAGTGAAGCGCTCCGCCACAAAGAACGGCTGTGAGAAGAAACGCTCAATCTTGCGGGCACGTGCAACGACCAATTTATCGTCTTCACTCAATTCGTCGATACCGAGAATGGCGATGATATCCTGTAAGTCTTTATAGCGTTGCAGCACGCGCTGGACTTCACGCGCCGTCCGGTAATGCTCTTCGCCCACGATGTTGGGATCGAGAATTCGGGAGGTGGAACCGAGTGGATCCACGGCTGGGTAAATACCTTTTTCCACGATGGAGCGTTCGAGCGCAATTGTCGCGTCGAGGTGGGTGAACGTCGCGACCGGCGCGGGATCGGAATAATCATCTGCTGGAACATAAACTGCCTGCATGGATGTGATGGAACCGGTACGGGTCGACGTAATACGTTCCTGTAGCTCACCCATTTCAGTCGCCAGAGTCGGCTGGTATCCCACCGCGGACGGCATACGCCCGAGTAGAGCCGATACTTCCGAACCGGACATCGAGAAGCGGAAGATGTTGTCCACGAAGAGCAACACATCTTTGCCCTGATCACGGAAGTATTCCGCCATCGCCAGCGCTGTCAACGCCACGCGCAGACGAACACCTGACGGCTCATTCATCTGCCCATAAACCATGACCGTATCTTTCATAACGCCTGACTCGAGCATTTCACGGTAGAGCTGGGTACCTTCACGGGTCCGCTCGCCTACACCGGCAAATACAGAGTTGCCTTCATGTTCTGTTGCCACCGAGCGGATCAGCTCCATGATGATAACGGTCTTGCCAGTACCCGCACCGCCGAAAATACCGGTCTTACCACCCTTCGTGAAAGGAGCGATCAGATCAATCACTTTGACACCCGTTTCGAAAATTTCCACACGGGTCGACTGCTCGGAAAACGGAGGCGCAGCACGATGAATGGGATAACGAGTTTCTGCGTCGACAGCGCCCTTTTCATCCACAGGGTGACCGAGCACATTGAAAATCCTTCCCAGGGTGGCTGGACCCACCGGAACCAGGATCGGCGCGCCGGTCGCCTTGGCAGGCACGCCGCGCTGCAGACCATCCGTGGCGTCCATTGCCACGGTGCGGACCCAGTTGCCACCAATATGTTTTTGTACTTCGAGAATGAGCGGTTCTTTCCCATCCCGTTCGACCTCGATCGCTTCGAAAAGCTGAGGCACGTCCTCAGCGGGAAATTCCACATCCACCACACCACCTAGAATTTGCACGACACGGCCGGTTGCGTCTGCCATGATCTATATTCCTCCAGTTATTCCGCGGCAAGCGCTTCGGCGCCGCCCACAATGTCTAAGATATCATTCGTGATCGCCTGTTGGCGAACTTTGTTATAAGCCAGTTGCAGCGCGCTGACCAATTCCTTGGCATTGTCCGTAGCGTTACGCATGGCTACCATGCGCGCCGCGTGTTCACTGGCCTGCGACTCCAGCACAGCCTGATAGATCTGCAGGGCGGTGAAGCGCGGGATCATTTCGTTCAGGAGATCCTTCTGATCTGGCTCGAACTCGTACGCTGCGGCGAGACCGGTTTGATGCTCGCCAAAATCTTCCACGAGATCTGCCTGTGTTCCCATTTCAAGCGGGAGAAGTTTCTTCAAGTTTGTGACCTGGCGAGCCATACTAACGAAATCTGTATAGATCAAGAAGACTTCATCTACATCACCGCGGGTAAACTCATCGACGACGAGTCTGCCGATGGCAGAGACCGCGCTGAATTTGGGTGCAGACGGCATATTGCTGAAATCTGCCAAGACCGGTTTATGCATACGAAGCAGCAGATCGCGTCCTTTCCGCCCCACCGTAATGTATTTCACAGGGAGATGATACTTATCGAAACGCTGCAAAACGTAACGGATGATATTGGTGTTGTACGCACCCGCCAGACCGCGATCGGCCGTCATCACAACGACCAGGGCATTCTTTGGGTTGGCGCGCGCTGTCAATAAGGGAT
>DATHUN010000286.1:0-5360 GCA_035462205.1 Anaerolineales bacterium | reverse complement strand
AGGATTCGGATTGGGTCGTCATTGAAGGGTGTTCGCATACACCCCACCTCGAAGCCACCGAAAAATATTTGCAGATACTGGCAGATTTTCTGACTGGCGTGGAAGCAAGGCAGGATAATCCCTCAGCGTGATGTCCATCCGCCATCGATGAGTAGGGTATCACCTGTGATGAGGGAGGCCGCTGGCGAAGCCAGAAACACCACCGCACTGGCTACTTCCATTGGTTCACCAATACGTCCCAAAGCAATCCGTGACAAAACATCGGCACGAAACGTGTCATCCTTGAGTGCATCAGCCGTACCGGGTGTGTTTATGAAGGTCGGTGCAACAGCGTTAACAGTAATGTTATATTGCCCCCATTCCACGGCAAGACATTTCGTCAAGTGAGAAATCGCGGCTTTGGTCATACAATAGACAGATTCCGTGGGAAGGGCAACGAAACCCGCCTGGGAACTGAGATTGATGATCCTGCCATAGTTCTGTTCGATCATTACACGTCCCACTGCCTGGCTTACGAAGAAAGTGCCTTTTAAATTCACCGCAAGCGTTAAATCGAAATCCTCTTCACGCACGTTCTCTGCAAGATTGCTTGGTCCCAGGCCGGCGTTATTCACCAAAACATCCAAACGACCGAAATGTTTTACCGCCCTGTCGACCGCTTGCTGAATTTCATTTAGGTGAGTCACGTCCATTTGCAGGCGCAAAGCCCTTCGTCCCATAGCTGTAATTTCGCGTTCCAAGTCCCCTCCTGTCTGTACATCGCGTAAGCCCAGTACGACATCTGCACCGGCATGCGCCAAAGCCAATGCACAAGCATATCCGATACCGCGCGCAGCACCAGTTACTAAGGCTATTTGACCATCCAAGCTGAATTGTGGAAAAATGTTCCTGTCCATCTTATTTATCCCTTCTTATCTCTGGTGCATATGCATGCATGCAGACGATAATATATCATTGAAACACTGGGGTATGCCAAATATCCTGAAATAATTTAGAGAGATGTGGGAAAATTCAAACTTTTAATTTGTCAGAATCCTCGCAGGTTTCGCACGCAGGCGTCCGAAGCCAATGCTGGTATCCGCCAAGCCGATCGAGAAATAGTTTCAGTTCTTTGAGAGTGTGTCGATAATCTGTCCCAACGGTGAGCCCAGCGATTGGAATGCAATTCGTCCAGCGAGGAATAGCAACGTTTTGGTGCCGGTTTGTCCTGCTTGCTTTTTACACTCACGTATCTATAATTAGATACGGTGTGATCCACCGCAACCATTGGCCGAATTTATTGCATAGCAGGTTCGTTGTCCATAAAAGGAAAAGAAATGAGTGAGACTCCAGTCGAAGGCAAACAAATGCAAGCATACCAGCAGCCAATCGATGAAGTGCTGGCCTCGCTGGAAACGAATTCGCAGCGCGGGTTGAGCGAGCCGGAAGCCGATGCCCGACTCAGCCAGTATGGCAAGAATGAGCTGACGGCAGAGAAGCCCGTCCCCGGCTGGAAACGGTTCCTGGCGCAGTTCCAAGACGTACTTGTCATTCTCCTTATCATTGCAACGTTGATTTCGGCCGGATTATGGTTGTATGAACGTGAGTCAGCATTGCCTTATGAAGCTATTGCAATATTCGTCATTGTCCTGCTAAATGCCATTCTCGGCTACGTTCAGGAAGCGCGTGCCGAGCAAGCGGTAGTCGCCTTACGGAAGATGTCGGCGGCGCACGCCAATGTTATGCGGGACGGCAAGCGACAGAGCATCCCGGCCACTGAACTTGTGCCCGGTGACGTTATCTTCGTGGAAGAAGGCGATACCATTCCTGCCGACGCGCGCTTGATCAAATCTACTGCCTTGCAAACCGCTGAGGCAGCACTAACCGGTGAGAGTCTGCCTATCTCCAAGGACACCCATCCCATCAAGGAAGATGTGGGCCTTGGTGACCGCACGAACATGATCTTCAGCGGCACAGCAGCCACATATGGACGGGGAAAGGCAGTCGTTACGGAAACGGGCATGCAGACCCAGATGGGGCGCATTGCTGGAATGCTGAAGGAAACTTCGACCGAGACAACACCCCTTCAAAAAGAACTTGACCGGACGGGCAAACTGTTAGGTATCATCGTAGTCATCATTGCAGTCGTGATGATCGCAACGATCATCCTTGTCGAGGATGTTCACGGATTTTCGTCAATTTTTGACGTGCTCATTTTGGGTGTGGCTCTCGCTGTTGCGGCAGTACCCGAAGGACTGCCCGCGGTGGTCACCGCAGTCCTCTCCATTGGTGTGCAGCGCATGGCACGCCGAAACGCCATCGTACGCCACCTCGCCGCAGTGGAGACACTTGGCTCGGCAAATGTGATCGCCTCTGACAAAACCGGCACCCTGACAAAGAATGAAATGACGGTACGCCGTGTGGTCACGGCAAGTGGACGCGTTCGCTTGAGCGGTACAGGATACGCGCCCGAAGGTGAAGTAAAACGGGACGACGGCGGCGCGATCGAGGGACCACTCCAGACCGAATTAATGCGCGCCTTGAGTGCCGCGGATCGCGCAAACAATGCTGTATTGCAGGAAAGCGGCGGGCGATGGCTGGTGCAAGGCGACCCAACCGAAGGCGCATTAATTGTGGCTGCCCGCAAAGCAGGACTAGAATCCGACACTCTGAACTCCCGTTTCGTGCGCGTCGCCGAGGTTCCTTTTTCATCGGAGCGCAAGCTGATGAGCACAGTTCATACGGACACCGAAAGACAGGAGCGCCTGCTTGCACTCACCAAGGGTGCCCCCGATGTATTGCTGGCGCGCTGCTCGGGGGAACTAGTTGGAGAAGACATCATACCTCTGACGCCGGAACGCCGTACAGAGATTTTAAAGATGAATGAAGAGCTGGCTGGTGAAGCTATGCGGACACTTGGGGTTGCCTTCCGTTCTCTGCCAAAGGATGCGTTCGAAAAGGAGGAAATTGGAGAGAGTGTCGAGCACGATCTGAACTTCTTGGGATTAATTGGCATGATCGATCCTCCACGTGATGAGGCAAAGGATGCAGTCGCCCGCGCCAAAAACGCAGGGATACGTCCCATTATGATCACGGGCGATCACCCGAAGACTGCGGCTGTGATCGCGAAAGAGCTTGGAATTGTGGAGGATGACCAAGCCGTCACAGGTGCTGAACTGGAGAAGTTGTCAGACGACAGTCTCGTCAAGAAGGCCCAAGTAGCCTCCGTCTATGCACGGGTCAACCCCGAGCATAAATTGCGAATTGTGAAAGCATTGCAGCACGAAGGCACGACTGTAGCCATGACGGGCGACGGGGTCAACGACGCACCCGCCTTGAAGAGGGCTGACATCGGTATTGCCATGGGCATCACCGGCACAGATGTTTCGAAGGAAGCCGCCGATATGGTCCTGGCGGACGATAACTTTGCATCCATTGTCGCGGCAGTGGAGGAGGGTCGGGCGATCTTCTCCAACATTCGCAAATTTCTTCGATATTTGCTTTCGTCAAATATTGGAGAAGTGATGACAATGTTTTTTGGTGTGCTGCTGGCAGACGCCATCCGGCTCACTGCACCCGATGGCAGTGGTGTGGCGCTGCCACTCCTGGCAACCCAAATGCTATGGATCAATCTCGTAACAGATGGCGCGCCGGCCCTCGCGCTTGGAGCCGACCCGGCCGATCGGGACGTGATGGCAAAACCTCCGCGTCCACGCGGCGAGGGCGTCATTACGAATCATATGTGGTTTGGTATCTTCTTTGTGGGCATCGTGATGGCTGCCGGGACTCTTTTTGTACTGGATGCTTCCTTGCCGGGTGGCTTCATCGATGGCTCTGGTACTCTTGCCTATGCACAGACCATGGCTTTCACCACGCTCATGCTCTTTCAAATGTTCAATGTGCTCAACGCCCGCTCCGATGAGGAAAGTGCATTTCGTGGATTATTCAGAAATCACTGGTTATGGGCTGCGATAGTATTATCCCTTGTGTTACAACTGGCTGTGACTTATCTACCGTTCTTGCAACAGGCTTTCTCAACGGTAAGCTTGGGTTGGAATGATTGGACGCGCTGTGTCCTGGTAGCCAGTTCTGTACTCTGGCTGCGTGAATTGAGCAAGCTCATCGCGCGTTGGCTCATTACACATCATTAGTATTTTTGTATTCAACGCTGCAAAGTATGCATAACGTCAGGGATATTCACAGCCCGGCTGGACTGGACGTCATGCGCTGATTCTCTTCCACTTTGGTCGCAGTTTCCTGTGAAGTTTGTTTCAATATGGGAAGGGAACTAGCGGATCCGGATGTATCCAGGAAAGGTCAACCTCTCCCCGGGTCAACAACTATAGCAAGGAAAACCACCGTTTCGATGATACAATCAGACCATCTTATAAAGGTCGAGTGCGCTTCTGATGCCATCAACCCTCTATTTGGGTTGGTGGCTTTTTCTTAAACGCTCACGGCTATTCATACACAGGAGTCGAGAATGGAAGCAAAGTTGTACGTCGGGAATTTGTCTTATCAGACCACGGAACAAAGCCTGCGTGAGCTCTTCATGCAAGCTGGAAATGTCACCTCGGTCGCGTTGATCAAGGAACCTGGCACCCAGCGCTCTAAGGGATTTGCCTTCGTGGAAATGAGCTCGCAGAGCGAAGTGCAAAAGGCGATCAGTATGTTCAATGGCTACTCCTTGGATGAGCGTCAATTGGCCGTGAGTGTTGCACGTCCGCGCGAAGAACGCAGCGGTGGCGGTGGTGGTTTCCGCCCGCAGCAGCGAAATAACCGAAACAACAATAGCAATAAACGTCGCTATTAATAGAGTGGCTAATCTAACATTTGAGATTGGTGAGAGAGTTGTTCATCCACAATACGGGGTAGGGGAGATCGTCAAGTTGGAAGACCGTGAGTTTGAACGAGGCGAAACCCGCAGATATTACGAGATTTCCATTCCGGGTGGCAGCACTGTTTGGGTGCCCGTTGACATGTCTGATTCAGGGTTGAGGAGATTGGCACGCAAAGGGGATCTTGCTCAATGCCGTGAAATCCTGACTTCCAAACCATCTTCTCTCACGGAGGACGGTCGAATTCGTCAGTCGGAGTTAGTGGGACGTCTCAAGCGAGGAACGATCGCCGTGCAGTGTGAGGTCGTGCGCGATTTATCGGCCTTTGTTTCCCATAAGCCGGCGTATGGAACGATTACAGGCTTCCTGGAGATGATGCAGAGTGTCCTGTGCCAGGAATGGGCAATTGTTGAAGAAATTAGTCTGGCTGAAGCCTCCGCGGAGATCCATCTCCTTCTTGAAAAAGGCCAGGTAGCAACCAAAGGATAGCTTTCCTCTCATTGCTGAGACGGAAACTATAAATGCCAAGATAAATATGAACTG
>DATHUN010000285.1:0-2397 GCA_035462205.1 Anaerolineales bacterium | reverse complement strand
CCCAGGTCGGTGTTGTAGTGTCCGCTGGGCATGCGCCACAAAACGGAGGCAATCGCCTCGTCTGCATTGGAACCATTGAAATCTTCGGAAATATATTCGAGGTGGTCGATAAAGGCGAATGCGTGCGTCTTGCTCACTTGTCCCTGCAAGGCGAAAAGGAAGCTCAGCATCAGTTCAGAGCAGAAACGCATCGAGGTACTGATATCACAGATTACCACAATCTTGGGTTTGCGGATCTTGTCCCGGTAATGGATCTCCATTGGCACGCCATGATGTTTAAGGTTGGAACGAATGGTTGCCTTCGGGTCGAGCTGGCCACTCTTGGCGCGTTTCTGCCGCAAAGCAATGCGCGTCTTCAGCGCGGCTGCCAGCCGCTTAACCTCACGCTGCAATATCTTCTTATCTGAATCGGATAAGGCGTGGAATGGCCGGTTCATCAAGTTATCCGCGCTCTCTCCAGGTGGCTGCTCGCTCAGGTTTTCTGCAATACGCTCACCGGCGAATTGTTTAATCTGCTGCTCGATGCCAGCCATATTCTGAGCAATTTGTTCACGGATCTCTTCAATGCGCTCGCGGCTCATACCCATCTGCTGGAGCTGTTCCATCAGCTCTTTCATGGCCTCACGGACCTCCGGGAATGCAAGGGCACGCATCATACGCTGGGCAAGCCATTCCTGGTGACGGAGGTCGTCGGTCTGGTTCAAGCCGACCATTTGACCGAGCGCCTCCAATTCCTCTCTGGAAAGTTGCTCGCCGTTCATCAATCGTTCCATCCGCTGACGGAGATTCTGGGCGAACTGGCGCAACGCATCTGCGAACATCTGCGCCTCTTCGGGGGTCATGTCATCGGTCGGGTTGCCACCCATCTGTGGCGGTTGGCCCGAACCGAAGAAGAGCGGGAATAATTTGTCGAAAATGGGAATGTCTTTGATGTCTTTGATGAGCGTAGCGCGCAGCGACAGGCGGAAATGCTCGCGGTGCTGGATGCCCATCAGATCTACGGCGGAGAATGCCTCTGCAGATTCAGCCAGTGATACACGCACCCCGCTGGCGCGTAAGGCTGCAATTAACTGTAAAATGCGGGTTTCCATAATCTATTACCTCGTAGGAGCGAGGTCCACTCGCCCAACCGGGCGGGCATACCCCGCCCCTACAAAATTAATTTCCAGAAAATCTTCCGAACTCATCCGGCCGACCGCGGGTGGGTGGGTTGATCAGTTGCCGCCTTGCTTTCTGCAGATCCGCTTCGTGCTTGACCAACACGGACAAGGTATCCTCGAGGGTTGCCTTGTCGAGGTTCTTGGCGTTCAAGGCGACGAGGGCATTCGCCCAATCCAGTGTCTCGCTGATGGAAGGGGATTTGCGCATGTCCGCGTTGCGCAGCCGCTGCACGAACTCCACCGCTTGTTGGGCAAGCTTTGGATTGAGATCCGGGACCTTGAGGCGCACCACAGCCAGTTCTTCCTGAACAGACGGATAGTCAATGAACAGGTACAAGCAACGGCGCTTGAGCGCTTCGGAGAGCTCACGTGTGTTATTGGATGTCAGTACCACAAAGGGTTTATGTTTCGCCTGCAGCGTTCCCAACTCCGGCACAGAGACCTGGAAGTCGCTGAGTACTTCCAGCAGGAACGCTTCGAACTCCGCATCCGCCCGGTCAATTTCGTCGATCAACAGAACGGTTGGTTCGTCACATAAGATAGCTTTCAGGAGCGGGCGCTGTAGCAGGAAGCGGTTCGAGAAAAAAACATCTTCCTCATTCGCCAGTTTGTCCGCAGCTTCGGCGAGCGATTCGGCCTTGCCGAGGGTGTCATTCAACTTGTCGCGTAATAGCTGGGTATAAAGCAGTTGCTTCGAATATTCCCATTCATACAAAGCCTTGGACTCGTCGAGTCCTTCATAACACTGCAAGCGGATCAATTCGCGCCCGGTCGCACCGGCGATCGCCTTCGCCAGCTCCGTTTTGCCCACACCCGCGGGTCCCTCGGTGAGGAGGGGCTTACCCAACTTTTGGGAGAGATACACAATCGTGGCGATTTCGTCCGAGGCGATGTACTTCTGCTCACCTAAAGCGGCTTTTACCTTACCAGTCGATTCAAAAGGGTTATTCATTTATCACCTATAATCCAAATAGTATAACTGTTTTCACTTGCTCCAAATTAATCGGGTATGAGTATCAGACCTTCAATCCCAGCTTGCGATATAAAAAAAGATTGCCATTCCATTCGCTCTGTAACGTGAATTTGCTTTCAACAGTCTGACGCGCTGACCGGCCCAAATGTTTCTGCATCTCCGTATCTGACATAATCTCTTGGATGATCCCTGTCAAGGAATTCACATCCTTGACTGCAACAAACCGTCCATTCTCACCATCCTTCAAGACATCCAACTCTCCCC
>DATHUN010000284.1:0-2180 GCA_035462205.1 Anaerolineales bacterium | reverse complement strand
AAGCTTGGCTTCCGCAACCATAGGTGGCACGTCACCAGCCCTACCTGTAGGCCCTAGATCAGCGGTAACACAACAACCCCTCAAACGTGAATGAATAAATCAATCGTGAGCGGCGGACATGTGTGCGCCGCTCACGATTATCTGTTGCAGAATCTGTACCCTTCTTCGGAAGCTTCACGTCATGGTTTTAATGGAGGATTCTATGAAACGAACTTTTCGCATAATTCTTGTTGTTTTGACAATCTTTTCGCTATCGCTGTCGGCGTACGCGCTCATGGAAAAAACAAATGACCGGGACGATGGGGACAATGGCGACCGGGTCACAATATGTCACAAGACCGGAAGTGCAAACAACCCCTATGTAGAAATCACTGTTTCTGTCAATGGCGCCTCCCATGGACATAGTAAACATGCTGGCGATCTGATCCCCGCTCCGGCGGGTGGATGCCCAGGAACCGCCAACGGCACTGGAGAGGGCGACACTGAAGACAACGACGAGACCGCAAACCAGATCACAATATGTCACAAGACAGGAAGCTCAGAGAACCCCTACGAAGAGATCATGGTTTCAGTAAACGGCGCCACCCATGGACATGGAAAACATGCTGGCGATCTAATCCCAGCTCCAGAAGGTGGATGCCCGACGACCATTACCGACACTGATATACCCGTAAGATGAACAAATCAACGACGCTGATCAATTGTCTGCTCGGTCAGACCAAGATGTTTTGAGAGATTCGATCAGAGAATTTGTGTCGATTTTACGGTCAAAATAAGCCTGACCGTCAGTTCGGCCGATATTCAAGCTCACATGGTTGCTAAGGTAAGGATCACAGGTGAGTTCCGGCGTAGCTCCTGCCATTTATTGCGGATTGCCGCTTCGCAGATCAGAGGGGCAAATCGTGAAGAGGTGTCCACAAAGCCACTTGCAAGACCTGGTTCACTGTCTTTCTTCTCTCAACCGGAGCGTCCGCGAGTCGAGTCTGTCTTGCTCGTCAAACTTTGGCGCTGGAAGCGTTCCATATCCGTAGATTGCCATTCTCCGACCCATGGCTCACGTTTCGGCTTTCTCTATACAATCCGGGAAGCCTATGGCGGTTCTTTACCTCCCAGCTGCTGCGATCGCGATCACCCTACCCAATATATCTCTCATTGTTGCTTTCGTGACCAGGGCTTTTTCCCTGCTGTTCTAGCTGTGTGCTAAAGCTCCTGTAGGAGTGTTCTTTCTGACCAGTCAATCGGATAGCTATATTCCAGAGTGACAAAAAAATAGCCTTAAAGTTACACCAAAAAACCCAAATAGCTTTCCACTTTCGTACATGAAGTTTTCAGCGCTGTGAGGGCACTAACGGATAATGCCAATTAAAATCGGATTAGTGAACATCAAAATCTTATTGTACAGAAAGTACTCCGTATGAAAACTAGCCTATCAGAAAAAGGTCAGGCACTCATCGTCCTTGCTCTTGCTGCTACTATCCTATTTGGTTTTGCGGCTCTCGCAATTGATGGTTCCCGGGTCTTTTCGGATCGCCGCCATGCTCAAAATGCGGCAGATACCTCGGCCCTGGCAGCTGCGCTGGCCAAGATTCGTGAAACAAGTTTTGTCTCGGCTGCAACGGCGCGTGCCGCAAGCAACGGGTACAACAACAATGGCACGACAAATATCGTTGAAATCTACAATCCACCAGCAGATGGCTTTTACGCTGGGAACAATGAATATATTCAAGTCAAAATTACTTCCCATGTGAAGACAACCTTTGCGCGGGTCATCGGTAGATCTGAAGTAGTGAATCGTGTCGAGGCAGTGGCACGTGCTGTTCCCGGTTACAAGGATTCATTGTTTGGTGGCAGTTCGATCGTCGGCCTTGATCCTACGGGTTGTAAAGCAGTTTTCTTTAATGGAAACGCCAATATGACGCTGACGGGCTCCGGGATTTATGTGAACTCGAACTGCAAACCAAATGCTTTCTATAACCAGAGCAGTAGTCCTGGCATTCTGACTACACCTTGTATCCAGACCGTAGGAGATTATGAATACACATCTGGCAAAGTCATCAATACCCAGGCTGGCTGTCCTCGAAGTAGCGTGCCTCCAGTAACACTTCCCCCTTTGCCGACGATTGACTGCGGCGCGGATCAAGCCACCATTCAAGCTGATGGAAAGACGTTAAGCCGTGGCA
>DATHUN010000283.1:0-2915 GCA_035462205.1 Anaerolineales bacterium | reverse complement strand
GCTTCTGGGTGGCTTGAACTTTCAGATTGAACACCACCTTTTCCCGCGGGTTTGCCACGTCAATTACCCGGCCATCTCAAAACTCGTTGAACAAACGTGTCGAGAGTTCGGCGTGAGGTACAGAGAGCACAACTCCTTCCGGGCCGGGCTCGCCTCTCATTTTCGCTGGTTACGACGTATGGGTGCGCCAGGCGCCCCGGCTTGAAAGAAAAGGATGCGCTGACTAAGGAGGCACCGATGCAACCACCTCGAATCCTTTATGTAGATGATGATGAAGATTCGCGCGAAATGTTACGCATGCTCCTAGAAATGCAGAGCATTGAAACCAAAGCGGTCGGAACTGCAGGAGAGGCCTTGTCATCTATTCAAGCAGAACACTTCGATTTGTATTTGCTGGACGGCTGGCTCCCTGATCTCGACGGTTTTGAATTGTGTCGCCAGATGCGCGGCTACGATTCAAACACGCCGATTCTATTCTTTTCCGGCGCGGGTCGTGAGGACGATAAGAAGATGGGCCATCAGGCTGGAGCTAATGCTTACGTTATCAAGCCCGACGTTAGTCACTTGCTCGGAAGTATTGCGCAATTCATTCCTCGTGCCAAAAGCGCAGGAGGCTAGCAGGCGACGTGGGCCAGAGTTTCTGCTTTGCAATCGCCTCCTTTTCAGTGACTTACAAAAGTAATTTTAACGTTGACGGGAAGATTGACGCTAGCTCACAAATTGGCATTATTCAATGCCATTTTATGCACACGTATTTGGGGGAGAGCATGTCCTCCGACAGCAATCCGCCCCTCCCCGGTCGGATACGTAAGCATTCGAGAACAGGAAACGATTTTCCACTCCAATGAAAAATTTCTTGCACCTTTGTTCACGACCGGTCGGGTGCCAGTACCGTCAGCATTGACGATCTGAAGCGTCAATGAATAATTTCTGGCTGTAAGACAAAGAAGATCAGACCCCAGCAAGCAGGAACGATACAAATGCTGGCGCGCGATGTGAGAAGAATTTCAGAAACGCAACGAGCCCTTAGACACCTCAAGGGTAAGCATCTTGGGCCACTCTCGCTCCTTTCCTACGCATCCTCCAATGCCCTTCCATTTGCCCCACCCCTTTCGGGCGCATCGTAAGTGACACTTCTATTTAGTTAAGCAGAGAGCTTTTTCATCCATTACGATCTTTTTTTACGGGCTGTAGACAAGCTACAGGCATAGGGTGTATGTTGTCTACACCCTAACCCGTTTCCGGAAAGGAACATGCGATGAAACGAGGCTACCAAAATCGCGTCGAGTTGTTGCAAGGGACACTCGACCTGTTGATTTTGCAAACACTGCAATGGGGACCGCGTCATGGTTACGGTATTAGCCAGGCGATTCGCACGGGTTCAGGCGAAGTGCTGCAGGTGGACACCGGCTCACTGTATCCGGCGCTGCATCGACTGGAACGCAAGAAATGGATCAAGGCCGAATGGACGGTTTCGGAATACAACCAGCAGGTGAAAACCTATCAACTTACCGCCGCCGGTAAAAAACAGCTCGCCGCCGAACGTTCCAACTGGAAGCGGCTCACGGCGGCGATGGCAGGCATCCTGAACCCACCAGAAGGAGCGTGAAGCATGAAGTTCTGGCGGCAACACAAAGATGAAGAACTTGACGCAGAGATCCGCAGTCATCTCGATGAAGCCATGCATGACCGAATTGAACGCGGTGAATCGCCTGACGAAGCGCGCGTCAACGCATTGCGCGAATTCGGCAATGTGGGCTTGGTCAAAGAAGCCCCGCGCGAGAGGTGGGGTTGGGCAACGCTTAAGCAGGTAGCCCAGGACTTGCGATTTGGCCTGCGGATGCTATGGAAGAACCCGGGCTTCTCATTAGTGGCGATTTTGACGTTGGCATTAGGCATTGGCACGAACACTGCAATCTTCTCCGTCGTTAACGGAGTGTTGTTGAGGCCGTTGCCATTTCCCGACGCGGAACGATTGGTATATTTCGAGAGCATCAAACCCGATCGGGCAATTTCGGACGGCCACATTTCGATGCTGGATTTTGTCGATTGGCAAAGCCAGGCGGACGCTTTCGAGAGTATTACGCTCATCTTTGCAGCCCGCATAACCCTAACGGGAGACAACGCCGAACCAGAGTTCGTTCCATTTAGCGTGGTGCCGGCAAACTTCTTTCAGACCATGGGCGTGAACCCCATTATGGGTCGTACGTTTGTGAAGGAAGACCGAGCAAAGGGTGCTCCGCCGGTCGCCATTATAGGTTATGGACTTTGGCAGCGCCGGTTCGGCGCTAACCCGAACGTCCTCGGAAGCCCGATCACGTTAGGCGACACACGCTGCATCATCATCGGCGTGATGCCGGCTGGATTCGACTATTACCCCTCGAAGATTCAAGTATGGGTTCCTCTGTACGTTAGTCCCAGTGGTCGCCGCGACAACCGCTTCTACAAAGCGATAGGGCGGCTCAAGCCATGGGCTACGATCGCTGGAGCGCAATCACAGCTCGATACCATCAACGCTCGATTGCAGCAACAGTATGTGGAGACGAACGCCGGGTGGTCGATACGGCTACACAACTTACAAGCCTGGACGACGAGAGACGTTCGCACGTCGCTGTTGTTGTTGCTCGTCGCAGTCGGTTTCGTCTTGTTGATTGCGTGCGCGAATATCGCGAACTTGCTCCTTGCACGCGCGACGGGACGGCGGAAGGAAATTGCGGTACGCACCGCAATCGGAGCTGGTCGCTGGCGTATTGTCCGTCAACTACTGACGGAGACTTCCTTGCTTGCTATTACGGGCGGCGTGGTCGGGTTAGCCCTCAGTATTCTCTTAACTAAATTGTTGATCGCGATCAGTCCGGCCGACCTTGCACGCTTGGACCAAGTCAGGTTGGACGCGCGCGTACTTGGCTTCACGG
>DATHUN010000282.1:0-10566 GCA_035462205.1 Anaerolineales bacterium | reverse complement strand
AAGCGTCTCTTAGGTGGATGCAGAATTGCTTTGTCCCAACGTCTCGAATCGGTGACTTCGTGAGCATGACGCAAAGGTATTAACCAAATCCGTGAGCCAAATCAATCTGGCTCACGGATTTGATTTTTTTCACTTTACATCGGATAACATAGAAGCCCATAAGCAATTATGCCTACGCCTAAATAAGTGATGTAGCGCTGACCAGTTCTTTCGTAACTCCCTACAATGGTGCTATTCCTGTAGAGGTCTCTGGTACCGATGCTTTCTCCCATTCTTAGCCTGAATTGCTGCTGCAATGATGCCCTTCTTATATCCAGCCAAAGCTTGCGGCGCAAGGGATTCCAAGTGCTGCAAACATTTGATTTGCATGACACATCTCATGCACTGGAGGAGTGCCCTTGCCCGCACCACACCACCGACGAATGTGACTGCCAGATGGTCGTGCTCCTGGTGTATGGGGAGGCGGTACGACCGGCTACCTTAATTCTGCATGGGAATAACGGCAAGACCTGGGTTTCCGTCCCCGATGCGGCCATCCAGCCGGTGGACGCCAGACTGCTGGCTAGCATTCGCAAGGCACTTGAAAATCTGGCCGTCAACAGCGGATAATCATTCCGTAAAGAATTCTCCTCCATTAGTGTCCAATACACTACCAATATTGGTGATACTAATCTCTGAGGATAATTCATGAATACAAAAACAAAATTCCAGGTTGATCTGGATAGGAATCGGAATGGCAGCACTGTTGATTCTCGCCTTTGCCTTCTCCCGGCGATCCGTAGCGCCTGGAGCATCGGGTGAAGTGGTTCCTGTAATGGCAAGCTCCGCGCACATCCCTACGGATACGGATCCTGGAACCTATAACTCGGATCCTCCTACGTCCGGTCCGCACTATGCCGAAGAAGCAGATGCAGGATTTTATGATGAAAACATTTATCCGTATCCTGCCGGTTATCTCGTCCATAATTTGGAACATGGGTATGTAATTTTCTGGTACAACTGTACAGTCCTCAGCGACAGTGCCTGCTCGGACCTAAAAACACAAATCCAAACGGTCATGAAGGACTTGGGCGGCACAAAGTTAATTACTTATCCCTGGCCATCTCTGGATGCTCCAGTGGTAGCAACCTCCTGGGGTCGCATGTTAAAGTTTGAATCGTTCAATGCCGAGCAAGCCAAGGCTTTCTACCGCGCCAACCTCAACCACGCTCCGGAACCCAACGCTCCTTAAAGGAAAGAATGTCTGTTCTGACGTCCACCGTTACACCAAAACCTTCCATTCACTCATTCCTGCGATGGGTTTCTGACCACTGGTTTGAAACCTTCGTCCTGCTGTATGGATTATGGGTCTTCACGCCCTACCTCGCGCCTGTATTCATGAAGCTTGGCTGGACTAGTGCAGGCAAGGCAGTCTATTTCATTTATACCTTCTTCTGCCATCAACTGCCCGAGCGTTCCATCTTCCTGTTCGGGGAGAAGAGAATGTACTCGCTGGCAGAGATCCAGGCCGCCTGGCAAAATACAGTTGACCCAATGGTGCTGCGCAAATTCATCGGCAATGAGACGATGGGCTGGAAGATTGCCTGGTCCGACCGGATGATCTCCTTTTACACGAGTGTCTGGTTCTTCGCGGTGTTGTGGTGGCCCTTCCGGCGCAAGGTCAAGCCTCTTGCTTGGTGGGGACTGATCTTGCTGCTCCTCCCCATCGCCCTGGATGGCGGCTCGCATGCGATCAGCGATCTTGCTGGGATCGGCTGGGGGTTCCGTGATACCAATCGTTGGCTGGCTGTCCTGACGAGCCATTCACTGCCGATGGAGTTTTATGTCGGTGACGCCCTGGGATCCTTCAACTCCTGGGCACGCTGGATCACCGGACTGATGGCCGGTCTCGGCATTACCTGGCTGGTTTTCCCTTACTTTTATCAAACGCAAGACCTCGACCGAAAACTGGATACGGTCAACTATGGAGCGGTCCTTGAGCAAATCAAAAACGAAAATCCGCGTTCTTCTCGCTGACGATCATCGCCTCGTCCGTGATGGAATTCATAAATTACTCGAAAGCGAGCGCGATATCGAAGTCATTGCGGAGGCGGGGGATGGCGAAGAAGCCGAAGCGCTCATCCAGCAACTGAAACCGGATGTGGCTGTGCTGGATATCCAAATGCCAAAAGCCAGTGGCATCGAAGTTACGCGTTGGTTGCGTGCGCACTTCCCGGAGATTGGTGTGCTGATCCTCACAGCCTATGACGACGATCCGTACGTAATGGCGGTTTTGCAAGCCGGTGCCAATGGATATGTGCTCAAGACCGCCACCCCCGATGACCTGGTTCAGGCGGTGCGCGATGTGTATGAGGGGAAATCGGCGCTGGACGCCTCGATCACCAAAAAGCTGATGTCCAATCTGTTCAAGCGCAGCGACAATCGCCCGATCGAACCATTGACCGACCGCGAGCTGGACGTCTTGCGCCTCGCCGCCAAAGGATATACCAATAAAGCGATCGGGGTCCAGCTGCAGATCAGTGACCGCACGGTGCAGGGCCACCTCGCTCACATCTTTGCCAAGATGCAGGCAGCCAGCCGCACTGAAGCCGTCATGCGCGCCGTCTCACTCGGCTGGATTTCGGAAGATATCGCCAATTTGACGAATGAGTGAAGACTAAATGAAGGCTGGGAATCGTCCACGGTTTTGGGGAAGTCTGACATTGCGAATGTTCGCCATCGTGATCGTATCGCTTACCTTGCTGTCGATGGTGATCGCGATTGGAAGCGTGGCACTTCACCAGCAACAGATGCGTGCCCATTTGCCGGAGGATGCCTGGGAGACTGCGACAGACCCGGCTTTGGAACTTACCCTGGTTGCACCCCTGGTGCTGATTCCGCCATTACTCTTTGCGGTCGCAGGTTTATGGTTCATTACGAAACAAATAGTACAGCCTTTGCAAAAGCTGGAAGCGAAAGCCGCGGCATTAGCCTGGGGTGATTTTGGGACCATCCAGGAACCTGTCGGTGGCATCTCCGAGGTGCAGCACCTGCAGATGGAATTGAGCGAGATGGCGAACAAGGTCAATGCCGCTCAGGAAGGGCTGCATGACTACATCGGCGCCATCACCGCCGCGCAGGAGGAAGAGAGGACGCGGCTGGCACGTGAGCTGCACGATGACACGATCCAGGCTGTGATCGCCCTCAAACAGCGCGTACAGCTTGCTCAAAAGTCCGCCAAGGATCAAAGTGGACTTCAGTCGCTGAAGGAGTTGGAAACGCTCGCCGAACAGACCGTCGAGAATCTCCGCCGGTTGACGCGCGCCCTGCGTCCGATTTATTTGGAGGACCTGGGACTCGTCACCGCCCTCGAAATGCTGGCGGGCGAGATTAGCCAGACAAACAACATCGAGGTCGAGTTCCAACGATCCGGACAGGAGCGCCGTCTGCCGCAGGACGTGGAACTGGCCTTATACCGCATCGCGCAGGAAGCGCTGAGCAATGTTGTCCGCCATGCAGGGGCAAAGCATGCAGTGGTATCCATTCACTTTGCTGACGAGATCCGCCTGGAAGTGCGCGATGATGGGACCGGATTCAGCGTGCCCAAAAGTCCGACCGATTTTGCGCACAAGGGTCACTTCGGTCTGTTGGGGATGCGAGAGCGCGCCGATTTGATCGGCGGCCGGCTCGAGGTCCAGAGCGAGGCGAGGCAGGGCACAGCCCTGTCGGTCCGGCTTCCGGATACCTCCAGAAGGGGATAACAATGCAGATGCAACAGACAAATTCAGAAATGAACGTCACAGATCATGGCAACACTGCTTGCGGTGGCGCGCTTCCGAACACGCAGGGATATCCAAGTGTTGTCTATCGCGGCGAGCGAATCTATTTCTGCACGGCGGCGTGTTTGCACGTCTTCGAGCAACATCCCGACGCATTTATGGCGGGCAAGATCGAACACCCCCTGACGTAAATTTCTCGAAGCTTCCATCAAGTAATCTTCAGGCGCCGGGTAGTAGGGGAGCATTTGATTTTGAATAGGCAAAAAAGCCTATCATAAAATGCGATAAACGGCGCTTGGCTTTTTGTTGGCAAAGTCATAGAATTAGCGACGCTTGCAGCACGCTCCAATACTCACAGCGATGATTTGAGTATATGTTCAGGAAAACCTTGAGACACGCAGGTTAAAGAGAAAGGAAAAATGATTATGATGGGCGGTGGCGGTATGATGACTTTCGGAGGCATGGGTTTGCTTGGAGGCCTGATTGGCCTGATATTCAACCTGGCAATCGTAGTTGGGATCGTAGTTCTAATCGTCTGGGCGGTCAAACGCTTTAGCAATGGCAACCTCTCCACGGGCGGTCAGACGCCGCGCGAAATCCTGCAGACACGCTATGCACGCGGTGAGATCACCCGTGATCAATATCAACAGATGTTGAGTGACCTCGGATAAGCGGCGGAAGATAAATGAAAAGCGGCTGGCAGGATGGCGAGCCGCTTTTTGCTTGTAGACAGTGAAGCTAAGAGAGGGTCTTCGCTTTTTGCTGGTCCCGCCCATCACCCCTTTGTGGGGTGAAAAGCGCAAGTCGCCAGCCGTGAGGCGGGTGATCTTGAAAGCTGGTAGAACTCCCCTCTGGTGCTCCTGCAAGCCGCATGGGGAGATTATGCCATAATCAGTACGATAAGCTGTCTTTACTCACAAAAATAAAAAGCCGGGGCAGATCTAAGATCTGTCCCGGCTTTCTTTTCTGAACTTGTCTCTCGTACGATGTCTACCTAAAGAAAGCTGTTGATGAATTCCAGGATGTCTGGCAGGTCAACGCGATTGGAGTAGGTCACACCTGCACAATTACCGTTGGTCACATAGGAGTTTACCGCCAGCACGATATTGGTGCCACCCAGCAAATCAGGACCTCCTGAATCGCCGAAGCAGGTGCCGCCAGTTCCCTTGGAGGGATTCGCTTGTAGCTTGATAAATTCGGTGCTCGTCCGGTTGTTGCTCTGAACTAATACAGTCGGTGCGTAGTAACGTGTGAATAGGAACACCTGCTGAGGCTTACCACCGCCCCGCACAAATCCCTGCACCCCGTACCCAACCAGGTCAACCGCCGTACCCATGGGCAATGTGTCGACCAGTCCTTCCGAAGGCAAGACCGCGAACCCACCGGGATTGACCGGTTCATTCAGCGTGATAACGGCTACATCGTGCGAATCAAATCCCACCAAGCCTGGTGCGCACTCAGGGCACCAATCGGGGTCTGGATGAAAGGTACCCTCGGTGAAATCATTAGCTAAACTTAATGGAGGACCCGATTTATAGGTGACATAGACCGGAAGGCTGGGGTCGAAGCAGTGGGCAGCGGTTAAGAATACTGTGCTCGATAGTGCCGCCCCTGAGCACACGGTGACAAAACCTGGCATGTCCGGGATAAACTGGATGGCAACGCCCACGTACGGATGGGCATTCCCATCCGGTTGGCCGTGGGTAACCGCCAGAACAGAGGTTGGCAGGGCCAGCGACACGACCAGAACCATGACGAGAAACGACATTCCAAGGAATTTATTGCGCATGTACGCCTCCAAAGGATAGTTTTATTAATTGGGAACGGTTATGTGGGGTTAAATGTCGCAATTCTGGTTGGCTCTGGAATCTTGCAGAAAGGTCATGTTCCCGACCAGAAGATCACCGTCAGTGCCAGGCTGTCGTACTGAGATCCAGATTGTATCATGCTATATCAAAGCTTTAAAAGCTTGCGCATATTTTATCGTCTGCGTGAGGCTAAATATTGCCCCAAATATCTCGATGTGCTATCAACAGGTGATTTTGGAAGTTGGTCATACAGGTAGTTGAACCCGTAGGGCAGGTGGGTACGCGCCGCGTTTTGCGCTTTTCTCTGGCTTCGTGTTTTTTTCTCTTTCGATGCCGAGTCCCGCCCATTACCCCATGCGAGGTGAGGAGCGCACGGGGCGGGTCGCAACCCGTTAGGCGCGGATGTATAATCAACAAGGCAGTTGTCCGTTTTTTGATGCAACTACAATATATAAGCTGCTATGAAGAAAATTTCCATTAAGTCACTCGTTGGGCAAATGCAAGGAGAGTGGGTGCAGCCGTGATCCTCCCCAAAGAACGCGACCCTCGCTTCATCACGATCCGCCGGGGTGGGACGCTCACAGATTCAGACCATCGACTGCTCGCCTTGTGGGCGGCCGCCTGTGCAGAGCACGTTCTGCATCTCTTCGAGTCTGCTCAGCCCTCAGACGTGCGTCCGCGTCAGGCGATCGAGCTGATCCGGTCATGGGTGCGCGGCGAGATCAAGATGTTCCAGGCACGCGCGGCAGGCGGTCACGCGATGGCAGCCGCCAGGGATGTAAGCGGTGCGGCGCGCCATGCCGCATATGCTGCCGGCCAGGCAGCGGTAGTCGCACACGTCGCCGCCCACGAGCTCGGTGCGGCAGCCTACGCGATCAAGGCCGTGCGCGCAGCCGGAGGCCAGAGCGCAGGCAGGCTGGAGTGTCAGTGGCAGCGCCAGCAGCTTCCAGAGGCGATTCGCGAGCTTGTCATTGACGACCAGCGCTTGCGAAACGACATCTGCTGGTCGGTGTTTGAGTGCTGACCGACTGTCGGTCCGTTCGAGCAGTGCTCACGGGCACCATGTTGGGCGGCAATGGTTGTAAGTACTGCGAAGGACAATTACTATGAAGGCTGACGATGTAGTTGAACTCTATACACTCCTCCTCGAACACGGTGTTCAAATCTGGATCGATGGTGGCTGGGGTATCGATGCACTCCTGCAAGAGCAGACCCGCCCGCATAAGGATCTCGATGCTTTTGTCGCATTCGAGGATCTCCCAACATTGACCGCAGTGCTGAGCCAGCATGAGTTCAGCCTGAAAGAAATTTGGAGCGAGAACCACTGGCGCCAGCACAATGAGCATGTGCCGCTAATCGGAAGGGATGACCATCCGGGCGAGGTTGCCACTGCATTTGTGCTGAAGGATCCATTGGGACGCGAGCTTGACATTCATGTCATGTATGTGGATGAAGATGGCTTCGGAACGCCAGCTTGGGACTGCTCGGTTATGTTTTCACCCGACGCTCTACAGGGGCGGGGTGTCATTGCAGGATTGCCAGTCCGGTGTCTTTCCGCTGCCATGCACATGCGGACGCATACTGGCTACGAGCTTCAGGATAAGGACAAACAGGATTTGCGGCGCTTACAGGAACGTTCCGGTCTGGACTATCCCGAGAAACTTGGATAGGTTCTGATGTATTAGAGCGCCGCCCAACAAAGTGTCCGGGACGCCGGCAAATAGCGTTATTTCATCCAGCCACCAGCCTGTACCCCGCAACGAGCGTGCCGAACGGGCCGCTTTCGATCCTGCAATGCTGCTACAATGGGGCTATTGATTCTCAAGGAGAAACAGATGCCGCAGGATACTCGATCTACGTTAGAGGTGATTTATGAGAACTGGCGAGGTTATAACGGAAGGCTGCAAAAATGCATCGCCCCGCTGACGAATGAGCAACTCTTGCTGCAACCCGCCCCACATATGTGGCCGCTGGGGCAGATTATGCAGCACATCATTTCTGTCAGGGCAGGGTGGTTCAGCTACACCTTGCAGGATCACGACGATGTGATGAACGAGTACATGTTGTGGGGTCAACGTGATTCACCGGAACGCAGTGCAGGGGAATTGGTACGGGGACTCGAAGAGACGTGGGCATTCATCGAATCTCGCTTGCAGCGCTGGACGCCCGCCGATTGCGCCCAGACCTTCCCGGATGAAGATGACGGGCAGATATATGATGTATCGCGCAGTTGGGTGATCTACCATGTGTTGGAACACGATTTGCATCATGGCAGCGAAGCCTCCTTGATCCTGGGTAGGAACGGTCTGCAACCTCTAGAGATTTGATCTATGTCGAATAGCGAATGAGTCTTATCGAGGTTTCCAGTCTGTATCGCTGCGGCAATGCGGGTTGACATAGCGCCTCGGACCCCGGCACCAAACAACCGGGGCTGACGTGGTGGGCGGCTACCCCGTATCGATCCTTCCATAATTTTCTAAAAGAAGAACAATGATCATCATCAGCAAATACGATCCGAAATGGGTGGAAGAATTTGAAAGCATCCGAGCCTCCCTTAAGGAGACGTTGGGAGACTTGGCTTTACGAATTGACCATATTGGCTCTACTTCGGTTCCAGGCTTAGGCGCAAAAGATATCATTGACATTCAAATCACTGTTAAGGAATTGGATGATCAAATTAAGCAAAGGCTTATCACGGCTGGCTACAAATATTCGGGAAGAAATGCTCATGATCACGTACCGAAGGGCGAGGACGACAACCCCAAACTTTGGGAGAAGCTTTTCTTCAATCAACCCGAGGGGCAGCGTCCCGCCAATATTCATATTCGAGTGGAGAGGAATCCTAACCAAAAATATCCATTGTTGTTTCGGGACTATCTCCGTGCTCATCCAAATTCTGCAAAGACAATCGAACTCATAAAACGTGAAATCGCTAAACGACATGCGAATGATGTAGACGCATACTACGATATAAAAGACCCTGTATATGATTTAATATGGGACGCTGCCTTAGAATGGTCTCGTTACACAGGTTGGAAACCTGAATAAAATCCATATTCCTAAACCCCAACACAACATGCAGCCGACAAGTGCTATTCTGCGCGTTTTCCAGCTCCCCTGCCGCCGGTTGAGTTCCACATCCTTGTGTATCCGTTTACTTTCGGGGAAGCGCCTCGTATCTTCGAGCATATGGGCGTCAATCCTCTCAGGCTCTTAGACACCAGGACGTTCAGCACAGGGGTTGTGGCGCTCATTTACCAGCCTGCAAATCAATAAACGAGGGAAGTTCATGGGAATGACATTCTTAACGGCCATATTCGCTCTATGTGCCGCAGCTGCCTGGGGATCGGGCGACTTCACCGGCGGAATCGTCGCGCGCCGTATTGGGACATTCCACACCATGCTCATCCCCTATGTTGTCTCGTTCCTCATCTTAGTGAGTACGGCGATTCTCCGCGGCGAGCAATTCTCACGACCAACCGACTTGATGTGGGGCGCGCTGGCTGGGGTTTTGGTTATGGCTGGCTATGGATTCCTGTTACACGGCTTCGCCAGTGGGCGCATGGGCATTGTAGCCCCGGTTTCAGGTGTATTGGCGACAGCGATCCCAGTGATCTTCGCTGCCTTCACGGAAGGTTTGCCTCGTGGATTGCAGTTGCTGGGATTCGGCCTGGCTTTAGTCAGCATTTGGATGCTCTCACGTCCCGAAAAATTCGGTAGTCGCCCGGAAGGTCTTGGTATGGCGTTATTAGCCGGTCTGGGATTTGGAGGTTTCTTTACTGCGCTGGACCAGGTGGGGGAAAGCGCAGTCTTCTGGCCACTGGCGGCTGGGCGACTCACCGCCTGTGTGCTGATGGTGGCATTTGCCGTTGCCACACGCCGTTCACTCATTCCAGATGTTCCGCCGCTGGCGCTCCTACTCCTGCTTGGATTGCTGGATGTCGGTGGCAACCTGTTCTTTCTGCTTGCAGTTCAAACCGGACGGCTGGACGTTGCTGCAGTACTGGCGTCTCTCTATCCAGCGATAACAGCTATCTTTGCCTGGTTGATTACTAGAGAATATATGGCTCAGCTTCAAGTCGTTGGTGTGGCAGTAGCAGTTCTGGCAATCATTTTGATCACCATATAGCAGATGAATAAACAACGCTCAATCTAGAGGGTTGGACGTGGTATTTTATGCCCAAAGCTTGTAGAATGCGCCCAACACAGCTCCCCGAACCGCGGCACCGCACAACCGGCAAAGGGTGCATCGGGATAATGCACTCCATCCTCCCCATGCTCGTCCAGGCGAACGGGCGGATGCGGCAAAGTAGCGGTAAATCAAATGTAAGGTGTACTTCTTTTTTACCAGGGTACACTATCCATCGAGGATCTCCTGCTGGCCGGTTTGTGAGGCGTGGCGATCCACCGAATAGAAATGAGAGTGTGGATCACTGCTCAGGGTGGCGATGTCATATACAATCATTCCCGTCGTCTAAAATACAGCAAGAACCTGTACAAACCTGTACAGGATGACCACAGGTCGATATCAGGTTTCAAATCGCGAGTAAATACTGGCTATATACCGATCAATAACCAACTAAGAACCAAAGGATAGGATCATGCCAAAGGTTGTGCTTCACCCCTGGATCAAAGAATTGCATGGAAAAATGGGAGATGTCGTATTCAAGCGATTACCAAACGGGGAAACGATCATGACAAAGCGCCCGGATATGTCTAAGGTCAAGTGGAGTCCTGCGCAAAAGGCACATCGCAAACGCTTTAAACAGGCATCTGCCTATGCAAAAGCTGCCATGGCCGACCCGAAAATCCGTGCGATGTACGAAAAGAAGGCGCTCCAAGCACAAAAGCGCCCGAGGGATTTAGCGGTCTCTGATTACTTCCAAGGGAAAAATCTGCTTTCCAAGAAATAATGCAAGGCAGGTGCGATGCATCATGGCGCTGCGGAGAATAAGCATTTTGCATATACAATGTTGTGGCATTCCGGAAAGTGAGTAATG
>DATHUN010000281.1:0-3426 GCA_035462205.1 Anaerolineales bacterium | reverse complement strand
CTGCCACACTTTCCACGGTGCCTGCTACCTGCCAGATAAGTACCGCTGTCTGACTGGCTCGCACGGTACCTTTTGCAACGATCGTGGCGTTCAGGTTACCGCGTTCGATGGTCACTGTCTGGAATTGAGTCGCCGTCTCGGCTCGTGCTCGACGCAGGTAGATAAACGCGGCGGCTCCTACTACAACCACCAACAAAATAATCAGGAATGTTCGATTCCTCTTGAAAAAATCACGCATTCGTTTCCTCCGCAAGGAACTGCCTTGCCATTATGAATTCATCATTTACAGCACAATCTTATACCCTACAATTGTGAATTGCGCATGAATTCTGACGACAAAGGTAATGAATTTCTTATCCCTATAAATGTGATGAATGTCGTCCACTTTGGTGACATCTAAAACTTAGATCGTAGAGGGGCTTTGGTATCATTACGCTGCAATACTTGGTTTTTCGCCAATTGGAGGAAACAGTGCAATACATACCGAGTGAGACCTTGGTGATCGATCGGAAGAGTCGCGCAAATTCACCGTTCTACGACTTAGATCTGCGTCCACCTGTCGAACGGGTCTGCGACTTCGGCAATGTGGTCATTGATTTCAGTCCCGAACGGGCGATGGTAGAGGCGTCGCGCTGCATCCATTGTCCGGACCCGGCGCCATGCACGGTCGCCTGCCCCACGAATAACGACATCCCGTCTGCCATGTGGCTGATCGAACAGGGACGTTTCTCCGATGCGGCGAACCTTTATCATCAGCATAGCTCCCTTCCGGAAGTGTGTGGTCGCGTCTGTCCGCATGAACAGCTTTGCCAGGGATCATGTGTCTTAAATAAGTTTCACACACCTGTCCAGTGCGGTCAGCTGGAAGCCTTCAGTGTGGATTATCAGCGCCGCAACGAGGCATACAGTATCCCGCTCGCGCCACCGACGGGGAAGCGGGTTGCCATTATCGGCGCGGGACCAGCCGGTTTGGGCTGCGCCGACCAACTTATCCAGCGTGGGCATGAAGTGACGATCTTCGAGTCAAAACCTGCCCCGGGCGGACTTCTGGTGTACGGCATTCCCAATTTCAAACTTTCAAAAGACGTCTGGCTGGAAAGATGGCAGGAGTTCGAGCAAGCGGGTGTGAAGCTTGTCCCCAACACCTATATTGGCAAAGACAAGACAATTGACGGTCTCTTCGACGAAGGGTTCGATGCAGTCTTTATTGGCGTTGGCTCTGAAATCGATGCCAAGATGGAAGACGCGCCCGGTACAGACTTACCCGGCGTCTATGAAGCGACCGATTTTCTCATCCGTGGCAATGTGGATAAGAACCTGCTCCCGCCCGAATTGCACAAACCATTGGAGATCGGCAAGAAGGTCGCCGTCATCGGTGGTGGCGATACTGCCTCGGATTGCTTGCGCACCGCGTTGCGACTCGGCGCGCAAGAAGTGACCTGTCTTTATCGCCGCACTGAAAAAGAAATGCCGGGTGGGCGCAAAGACCGCAAGATGGCGCGAGATGAAGGTGCACAATATCGCTTCTTGACCCAGCCTGTAAAATTCCTGCCCGGTGAAAACGGACATTTGGCTGGAATCGAATGCATAGAGATGAAACTTGGCGAACCTGATAAGAAGGGTCGCCGTCGGCCGGTTGCCGTGGAAGGCTCGAACTTTGTGGTTGAATGCGATACCGCGGTGCTCGCGCTTGGTTACTGGCCCGATCCTGTCATTAGCAAGACAACACCCGATCTGGAAACACACGACTGGGGTTTGATCAGCGCCGATAAGGCAACCGGCAAAACATCTCGTCCGGGCGTCTTCTCCGGCGGAGATTGTGTCACGGGTCCTGATCTCGTCGTCACCGCCATGGTCGCCGGACGCAAAGCCGCCTGGGCAATTGATGCATATTTGAAGAGCCCTACAAATTGAGATTAGTTCTCTAAGGCAAAAGACTCTTCGTTCACAAAGAATACTCTCACACCGCCCCGTTCGGGACGCGACCTTGTGATTTGCTAGGCAAATCAGGCGAGACGGCCTTCGGTGGAGTAACATCATGATATTAAAAAGCTCCCTTAGTTGTGGACTCAAGGGAGCTTAATGTTTCTGGTTATAATCCTTGCATGCTGAATCGTATTCTGCAAGTCTTTGATTTTCTCGCGCTGGCGATCGCCATCATCCTGGCAGCTGGCGGAGACGCGCCAAGGTTTACGGGCGAGTCGGACCGCGTCCGCACTTACACCCGCCAGATCGAATTCGATTATCCCAACTGGGTTTGGGATGCCGCCTGGACAAAATTGAAACAAGGCAGCATCGGCTCGCCGTTCCTCTTTGAACGAGGTACAAATAAAGAAATTGTGATGGAATATTTGCGTGTCACGAATCAGCTCGAGCAAACCGAATCCGCCATCGAACAAATCTATGCTAACCCGGATATCAAGGATAAAGAGTCCAGCAGCGCGTTCTTGAGAACCCAACGCGATACACTCCTTGCCAGGCAGGCCCAGCTTGCACCATTCTCCGAAGCCACCTTGCAAAGTCAGATCGGGCAAGCACTTGCCGAGCTCGGCCTTACGACCGGCGGACAAACAATACCTCCCACCATGTATCATATCTCCTCCACGCCGCTTGCCTTGATCGTCTCGCCGCGCGATCGCATTGAGCAACTCACGAACATTTCGGTCCTCCCGGCGCTGACACTCGATCAACAAATTCAGCTGGAAGATAAAGTTGCGAAGGCGCTCAATGTTTCCACTCTGGTCGTGCCGATCGGAGGTGTCGGCGTCTACCCAACGATGGTGATGGAAACCACCGACTTGAACTGGACCCTGGATACCATCGCCCACGAATGGACTCATAACTACCTCAACCTTCGTCCCCTGGGACTTAACTACTCGACGACGCCCGAGCTCCGCACGATGAACGAGACGACCGCATCTATCGTCGGAGGTGAGGTTGGAAAATATGTGCTACAAGAATATTATCCTGAGCTAGTCCCAGCCGCGTTGACCCCGAACCGGGTTTCCTTGGATACTCGCATGCTGCCCACCGGCAAACTGGATGCCCCGCCGTTTGATTTCCGTGCCGAAATGCATACTACCCGCGTCAGAGCAGATGAGCTGCTTGCCGAAGGAAAGATCGAGGACGCCGAAGCCTACATGGAACAACGTCGCCAGGTCTTCTGGCAAAATGGTTACCTGATCCGAAAACTGAACCAGGCTTATTTCGCCTTTCACGGAGCGTACGCCGATGTGCCTGGTGGTGCGGCAGGCGAAGACCCGGTCGGACCGGCGGTGCGCGCCCTGCGTGCCCAAAGCGCCTCGTTGGCAGACTTCGTCAACACGATTGCATGGATGACGTCGTTCCAACAGCTTCAACAGGCCGTTGAAACCAAGTGACAGTCACGTCCAACGTGACTGTCACTTTTGGGAAATGATATGAAAA
>DATHUN010000280.1:0-6718 GCA_035462205.1 Anaerolineales bacterium | reverse complement strand
CGCGCGGCAGGGACAGATACTCCTGGTCGAAGCCACCCATGACCGACGTGGCCATCTCGACCAAGTTTGTGACCTCATTCAACAGACCTTCTTCAATGATCGCCTCGCCACCAACTAAAGATGCCACTTGTCTCACTTGTTCCACAATAGATGCTTTGCGCTCTTCTTTATCGATAGCGATGCCAGCTTTGCGAATGACATCAAAATATTGTTCTGCTGCAGGGATCTTGATTTCAGGTGAATCATACGGGCGCAGTCCACGACTCACGTTGCCTGAGACAACACCTGCATACTCAAATGGGATGACCATATCGCCAAGCAGCGCTACATACCATCTTATCGGGCGCGAGAATGCCACGCCCGAATCATTCCAGCGCATGGACTTTTCAAATTTAATGCTTTCAACCAGTTTGGGTAACGCTTCGGCGAGGACTTCGGGCGTTGGGCGTCCTTTCTGCTTGACAACCGCAAACACATATTTGCCGCCCGCTTGCGCGTCTTCACGGATTTCGAGAGCCTTGGTATCGACACCATTCTTCCGGGCAAAACCCATTGCCGCCGGAAGTGCAATTCCAGCTCTATCAAACGCCTTGTCCGCCGGCGGACCCTTGACCAGGTCTTCCCGGTCAGGCTGATTCGGGGCGAGAGCATCGATCGAAACGACGAGCCGCCGCGGCGTCGCGAAGATGCGAACGTCGCCATGCGTGAGATGCAATTCATCGAGCAGAGCCGGGACACGGGTCGTCAACTGCGCCTGAGCCGCATCGACATCATTCGCAGGCAGTTCTTCAACGCCAATTTCAAGTAGGAAGGGCGCTGGACCCTGGACGATGGACGATAGCTTCGGCATGTTCGATGATCCATGTTCCACGGTCTCTTTCAACAGCGGATATTCCAGTTCCTTACGCTGCTCCTCATACCCCTCCGCTACCTTACGAGCCAACTCTCTCATTCTTCGAAAGAAGGCCTGGCGTTCGGCAACGCTGATCGCGCCGCGCGCGTCGAGGATATTGAAGGTGTGCGAGGACTTGAGGACGTAATCATGTGCCGGAACGAGCAGCCCCTGCGCCAGACAGGCATCCGCTTCGGCGGTGAAGAGATCGTACATCTGGCGGGCGCGCTCGATATCAGCGACCTCATAATAATATTTGGAGTGCTCGAACTCCTCGCGGCGAATGATTTCACCATAGGTCACGCCCGCGCCCCATTCCTCATCCCAGATCGCTTTGGCGTTGTTGAGGGCGATCAGGATACGTTCGAGCCCATAGGTAATCTCGACCGAGACAGGGTTAAGCGACACGCCGCCCATCTGCTGGAAGTAGGTGAACTGCGTAATCTCCTGCCCGTCGAGCCAGACTTCCCAGCCCAGACCCCAGGCTGCAATGGCGGGCTGCTCCCAGTTATCTTCCACAAAGCGGATGTCGTGCTGGCGCGGGTTGATTCCGAGCGCCTTGAGCGACTCGAGATACAGCTCCTGCGGATTGCCAGGATCGGGCTTGAGAATCACTTGAAACTGCGTGTGCTTCTGAAAGCGGTTGGGGTTCTCGCCATAACGTCCATCATCCGGACGAACCGAGGGCTCGACGTACGCCACATTCCACGGCTCGGGACCGAGCACGCGCAGGAAGGTGGCCGGGTTCATCGTCCCCGCACCGACCTGGGTATAGTACGGCTGGGTGATCAGGCATCCATGAGCGGCCCAGAAGTCCTGTAGGTTGAGGATGATTTCCTGGAAGGAGGATTTTGACATTTATGACACCTGTACTTGCAGGTAGTGCAAGTATTTCTGATTTTGAATGGTTAATTGCGAAGATGATTATAACTGAAGGAGAATGGAAAGATTGGCGGCAGGCAGTATAAGCGAGATTCGTTAAGCATCAAAATCAATCCAATTCCCTATTTGTTTACGTATCTTCTATTAATGATGTTCGAAATACGGGCGTTGCTACGATTGGCAACATCTGTCCTGAAGTATACGTTTCCTAAATATTACCCTCATATTCTATGACTATAATAAAAAAGCTTGAAGCACATTAGTCCGTTAGAACCTGGGAGCAGGAAGTGAAGAAAGACCGCAGTTCGGTCCACCTTTCGCAAGTTACAAGTGATGAATCCTCTAAGGTGTATGATATTTTGGCGCGCTCCATATCGGCAGGCGAGTATGAGAATGTACTCCTGAATGCCACGGGCTTACCGGTACAACTTGTGCCCGGCGGCAAGGCGGACTGGACCTTCCCTTTGCAAGGCAAGGGAAATCCGTTTTGCAGCCTGATGGCTCAATTCTCCGGCAGTTGTGCTGCCTGTCGACAAACACATGCGGAGTTACAAAGGCAGGTCACAGATAGTCTTGCTCCACAGGTGGTTGCCTGTTTTGCTGGACTGATGGAATTTGCCGTTCCTATCGTTGTCAGCGGGAGGCATGTAGCGACGCTACTTGGTGGACAGATATTTCTGCGCAATCCAACCCAGGCACAGTTCGCGCGACTCGCTGAGCGTCTGCGCACCTGGAAAATACAGCCTGAATTGCAGCGCGTGGAAATGGCGTTTTTTCAAACTCGCGTGACCTCACAGAAACAATTTCAAGCGAGCGTGCGGCTATTGAATATTGTTGCCAGGTTTCTGGCAGAAGATATGAACCGCAACCTGCTTGCAGTTCATGAACATGAGGGACCTTGTGTCAACGTCGCCAAAAGCTTTATCCTCGCTCATGCCAGTGAACCGCTGCATTTAAGCGATGTCGCAGAGCATGTGCATATCAGCACCAATTATTTTTCCAAGTTTTTCAAGAAGACAACTGGCCTGGGGTTCTCCGATTTTCTTGCACGCATACGCATCGAGAATGCAAAAGATTTGCTGGCCAATCCGGTTTTATCGATTACGGAAGTAGCGAATCAAGCTGGGTTTGGTTCCCTATCCCAGTTCAACCGTGCCTTTCATCGGTATGTCGGCTGTTCTCCGAAGGAATACCGCGCCTCACTGCTGCAAGACCATTCCCACTAAAGCAAGATCCATACGATTCCATAAAATCTGCACATAATATGCCAAAAAATGCGGAGATTTCCTCCCTCATTTGGCATATTATGTTTAATTAAAGAAGCTCATAATCCAACAAATTTAAATCGAAGGAGAAAATAGTCATGAAAAAAACAGTGTTTGTTCTGGCTATCTGCTTAGTGTATCTGGCGATGCAGCTATTCCCGGCCGGCGCGACTGCAGCTCTACCCGCCCAGGTCAGCCAAGCATCGAACCGCGTGGGAAGACAAGGTGAATTGCACGCCGCTTACGGGGCTTTACCGCTTAGCTTCGAACTCAACCAGGGCCAAACGGATGGCACGGTCGACTTCCTCGCGCGCGCCGGTGGCTACCTTCTTTTCCTAACGCCAACTGAGGCTGTTATGGCTTTTGATAATTCCGCCGCTCACAACGACAAGTGGCATCGAGAGGAGCGGCTCAGCACGGACGGGAATAAGTCCCAACTGCCAGAGCTCATCGTGCGGATGAAGTTGGAGGGAGCGAATCCCGCCACATCCGTCGAAGGGCTCGATCAGTTTGCGAGTAAATCCAACTACTTCAGCGGCCCTGACCCTGCACAGTGGCACACTAACATCCCCACTTATGCTCGTGTACGCTACGCCCAGGTTTATCCCGGGATCGATGTGGTCTATTACGGGAGCCAGCGCCAACTTGAGTACGACTTTGTAGTCGCACCGGGATCTGACCCTAACGTTATCCAGATTGCCTTTAGAGGCATTGAAGGCGCTGAGATCGGTCACATGGGAGACCTTCTGCTGAGGACCACACAGGGAGACCTTCGGTTGAGCAAACCGATCGCTTACCAGGAAAGAAATGGTACGAGAGAGGAAGTCTCTGCCAGCTTCATTCGGAAAGGTGTGAGCGGGATCGGATTTCAACTCGGTGACTATGACCGCTCGCGACCTCTGACTATTGATCCAGTCCTGGTCTATTCCACTTACCTGGGAGGCAACGGCTTCGATCAGGGATACGCCATTACGGTAGACTCGTTCGGTAGCGCTTACGTAACAGGGAAAACCGCGGCTGCCAACTTTCCGACCACTTCCGGAGCGTTTCAAACCGCCTTTGGAGGCGGAGATGCCTTGTTTATCGCTAAGCTCAACCCGGCGGGTACGGCACTCGTCTATTCCACCTATATTAACGGCGCCAGTGGTAACGGCATCGCAGTGGACTCGGCAGGCAATGCCTATGTAACAGGCGAGGCGAGTACACTTAACTTCCCTACGACGCCTGGCGCTTTTCAAACAGCGCCATTCGGTTTCGATACTTTTGTCACGAAGTTGAATGCGACGGGATCCGCTCTTATCTATTCAACACGCTTTGGCGGTAACTTCGACGACTTTGGCAGGGCTATCGCCCTTGACGCCGCCGGCAACGCATATATCACGGGGTGGACTGTATGTCGCGCCACGACCTGCACATTTCCTACCGTAAATGCCTTCCAACCGAATTATGCCGGGGGAAACAATGACGCCTTTGTAACCAAGATTAATAGCCTGGGCTCGGCACTGGTTTACTCGACCTACCTTGGTGGTGGTCAAATTATCAATGCCACCGACGACTGGGGCGAAGGAATCGCGGTAGACAGCGCGGGTTCGGCTTACGTGACCGGGTATACCTATGCTCCTGACTTTCCAGTCACTTCCGGCGCTTATGATACGAGCAGGGCTGGGCTCGACGCGTTCGTCACAAAGTTTGCTCCCAATGGCGCCTCGCTCGTCTACTCTACATTCATCGGCGGTCCTGCCCGCGAGCAAGGTCAGGGCATCGCTGTTGACGCCAGCGGGAATGCCTACGTGACCGGACTCACCGAATCCGCCGACAACCCGTTTACCAAAGAATACGACGGTTTCCCGGTCACCGCCGGGGCCTTTCAGACCACGGGGAGCTACGATGCTTTCGTTACCAAGCTCAACCCGCAAGGCGCGGCGCTTGTGTACTCGACCTACCTTGGAGGGAACGCGGGTACGGATAGAGGATGGGCGATTGCTGTAGACACTGCAGGAAGCGCCTATGTGACTGGCGATACAACCTCCAGCGATTTCCCGGTCGCAAGCGCAGTCCAGCCGTCATACGGCGGCGGTTTGAGTGACGCTTTTGCTACAAAGCTAAATGCTGCGGGTTCCGCGCTCGTTTACTCGACATTTCTGGGCGGTTCCTTATATGACGAGGGCCGAGGAATCGACCTAGACGGAAGCGGCAACATGTTTGCGATAGGCTCTACATCCTCAGACAACTTTCCAACGGCCGACCCTATGCAGGGCAGCAATGGCGGCGGTCTCGAACATCATGATGATGCCTTTGTCGTGAAGATTGGGACTACGGGATCAACCACAACGCTTTCCTCACTGACATTAAATCCAACAAGCGTTATCGGCGGCGCCTCTGTGCAGGGCACCGTCACTCTGAGTGGCGCGGCGCCAAGCGGAGGCGCTGTCGTTATGCTCGCAAGCAGCAATGGAGCGGTTGCCAGTGTGCCGTCGAGCCTGACGGTCGCCGCCGGCGCGACCAGCGCGAGTTTTGGGATAACGACCTCGGCGGTTAGCACATCGACTTCTGTGACGATCTCCGTAACGTACAACGGCACTACTCGAAGTGCCGTGCTGACGGTCGCACCGCCTGTGACCACAGTGGATACAGTAACAATTACACTTGCCCAGTATCGATTGTCGAGCAAACGACTCTCGGTTCAGGCCACGAGTACCAATGTCACGGCAACGCTCAAGGCCTATGTCACGTCGACCGGTCAGTTGATCGGTACACTGACTAATAACGGAGGCGGAAATTATAGCGGCACGTTCAAATGGCCCACGAATCCGCTCAACATCACTGTAAGAAGCAACCTGGGCGGGTCGGCTTCAGCGACAGTCACAAGGTAAAACCATGAGATAGCAAGAAAGGCTGGATGAACATCCAGCCTTTGTTTTGTTTTTTATAACTAAACTTATTTTGTAGTATCAGATTCGAGATGTGGCAAGCTCGATCGTCCCCGCACCGACCTGGGTGATCAGGCATCCGTGCGATTCCCAGAAGTACTGTAGTTTAAGGATAATTTCCTGGAAGGATGATTTTGGCATTTGGGATTTACGGTTTCTGAGTTTAGGTTTTGATGTACGAGGGGATTATTCCTGATAGGAAATACGGTCACCGAATACACATTGGTGGCAGATAGTAACAGAAAGAAACCAGTAGAGTTATTCCTCAAAAGGAGGTTGTGATGAGAGTACTCATTACCGGCGCTGGCGGAAATTTGGGGCGGGTCCTGGCCCCGGCACTTGCCGAAAAGGGACACAAGCCCGTCTTGATGGATTATCGCCCGATCGAAACTCCATATCAATTTATTCAAGGAGATGTCACCCGGCCGGAGGATGTACGCGCGGCAGTAAAGAATGTGGATGTAATTGTCCATGCCGCGGCTTTGCATGGCATTCATCTGTCAAACCATTCACGGGGTGATTATTGGAATCTAAATGTCGCTGGCACTTTTAATGTCTATGAGGCGGCGAGAGAAGCGGATGTAAAAAAGATTCTGTTGTGCAGCACCATGGGTGTGTACGGGGAAAGCATCAAGGATATAGACAATGGTTTTGCTGTAGTGACAGAGGATTTGTCGCTTCTCCCACGAGACTTTTACGGAGAGAGTAAGAAATTATGCGAGGATCTGGCGGAGTTTTATAGCCGCGCC
>DATHUN010000279.1:0-1905 GCA_035462205.1 Anaerolineales bacterium | reverse complement strand
TCCCGCAGCTCTGCATTGCCATTCAGGATCGCTAGATAAACGGGCTTAAGCGATTTTCCCTTGATCACAATGCCATCGAAACCAGCGAATTTCAACTCCGCCGGGAAGAACCCACCGCTCTGCGAGTCACCGATCCCGCCGCTGATCGGCGACTTGGCATTCGCATTTATACGGCTCTGCCCGGAGATCGGCGCGCCGGTTGTCACGCCGGCCATCAAGGTCAACACATTTTCTGGTCCCAAAGGGTCTGCCCCCTTTGGCATCTCGCGCAAAATATAGTGCATACCCATCGCACTTCCACCCAAATACTTACGGTAAAAAGCTTCGTCCGGCTCCTCAACCGTCAACTCGCCTTTCGTTAGATCCACGTGCAGGATTTTTCCGTTGTAACCGTACGGCATGAGATCCTCCTCCATTTGATGTGTTTCGATTATACGAGAGCGTCGGGCATCACACAACCTGACCTTTCCGAAACAGACAACAGGGACGCGCTCGGTGACGGATTCCGCCTCCCTGCCGCTCGATTCTTTCCGAACCGGCCCTAAACCGGATTCGCAGCCTCTTTGGTCATTTCCCGAATTCCGTATGGGAAGCCGTACTCCGCCATTTTGTTCATGAATGGCAGCGGCTCGAACGCCTCAGGACCCAGCACACCTGTTGCCTGCCAGGCACCGTGCTCCAGCAGGTCCATGGCAATCACTGCGCTGAACGCCGTCTGGGCAACGACCGCCTGGCAGCCCCAAGTTGACATGCATTCCTGGTTATCCGCAACCTGATAAACATAGACCTGGCGCGGCTGTCCATTCTTCCAGCCTTTGACCCACGTCCCGGCGCAGGTTTTGCCGTGCATCCTCTCCCCCAGATGAGCCGGATCCGGCAAACAGGCGGCGACTACATCCCGCGGCGCTACCGGCACGCCCTTGACGTGGATCTGCTCCTTCTTGTCCAAGCCGAGCATATGCAGTGTTTTCAGGACGTTGATAAATTGTTCGCCCAATCCATACTTGAAGGTAACACGTTTTGCCTTGACCCAACGCGGCACCAGCAAAACTTCCTCATGTTCCACATTGACAACATCGATGGGACCGATGCCATCCGGGAACTCAAACGTTTCATGTTCCGAGAACGGTTCGGTGGTGAACCAGCCTTTATCTTTCTCCCAGATCACGGGCGGATTCAAACATTCTTCGATCGTGGTCCAAATGGAGAAGTTGGGAGCAAACTCATAGCCATCGATGGTGATGTTCGCACCGTCCCGGATGCCAATTTCTTCGATCTCGTCAAAGAGATAGTCCTGAGCGTAACGGGCAAAGACATCCGCCATGCCGGGCTCCACGCCAATGCCAACGAGCGCGAGCAAGCCTTTTGCTTCCCAATCCTTTGCTTTATTGAACTGATAGTCGCCCAATTTGATCCCAGCCTGATGGAACGGATCGTTGGTATGCGGCTCTGACAGCGTCAACGCCATATCAAAATACTTAGCCCCCACATTGTACGCTGCGTCAAAAATTTGTTGATTGAAAATCGGATCGACCGCGTTCATAATAAGATCAACATGATATTTCTTCGCCAGCGCTTCGACGTTTTCCTGTTTGCTGGCGTCGATGAATTCGACAGGAAACCGCTTTTCGTCCCCCAGTTTTTTCTGTACCTCCCTGGCGCGGTCTACGTTGTAATCGGACAAAACGATTTGTTCCAGCCAACTCCGCGGCTTGGCGATGGCGGCGATCGCTTCTCCTACTCCCCCGACTCCGACGAGTAGTACTTTCATAAATCCTTTCTCCATTTTCATGGTGCCGCATCATTTGCTCTACTTTACGTTTGTTTTTCGCGCACGATTTCGATGAAAAGTAAAGTTCATAATGTGACAAGCGGTAGTTTTATAACCCGCAGCATGCGAGTTAG
>DATHUN010000278.1:0-5708 GCA_035462205.1 Anaerolineales bacterium | reverse complement strand
TGACCCGAAGATGCGTCCCGGTCAGGAAGCGCCGCCTCCACCACAGCTCTACGGGCAGCAAATCCAGCTGGTCGTTTCCAAATGGGACGCGCAGGGAGTCGAAACGCGCAAGAATCTTTCCCTGCGCGTGACTGGCGTCCTGAAAGAGACCCGTGGCGAATCCGATTGGACGATCTATATGCCGCTCGACCAGATCAAGCCGATTAACGAGTGGGCAGTTAATCGTCGCATCAATTACAACAAGGACGGCTATAGCCAGGTCATCGTCAAAGTCAGCGATGTAGATCAGGTTCTCGATATTTCCCAGCAAATCACAGATATGGGATTTCAGGCCTATACACCTCAATCGTTCGTCCAGGGAATTAATAACTTTTATAAGATTCTGCAGGTGATCTTTGGCGGCGTCGGCGCGATCGCCTTGCTGGTGGCTGCGATTGGGATTGCAAATACAATGGCAATGTCCATCCTCGAGCGGACGCGTGAGATCGGGCTGATGAAAGCCGTTGGAGCCACCAATCGGGATGTGCTGGCGATCTTCCTGGGCGAAGCCGCCGGGATTGGATTCCTCGGTGGCCTGGGCGGTGTCACCATCGGCTGGCTTGCCGGCCAGGCACTTAACGTCGTTGCCATTGTGTACTTAGCGAGCCAGGCCGGGCAGCAGGGCGGGCCCCCTCCGAGTGTCGCGGTTTACACTCCTGTCTGGCTCCCGTTGTTTGCCTTGCTCTTCTCCACCCTCATTGGCATGATGTCGGGCCTCTATCCGGCTCTGCGTGCCGCGACGATGATCCCCGTTCTGGCGCTCAAATACGAATAAACCTGCACATCGGTTCTGAAGAGGGGCTTGAACTCATAGAAAGAATGTTCTATAATGATTCATCAACTTAATTCAGAGAAGGAGAATGCCATGTCCAAACGTAATGTGGTCCATATTGAGATTCCCGCAGCAGAAACCCAATCCGCTTCACAGTTCTATGAACAATTATTTGGCTGGAAGATGCAGCATGTGCCCGAATTCGACTACACCATGTGGGAGGACGGCAGTGGCTACGGAGGCGGATTCAACAAGATTACTGAGCACACACCAGTCGGCCAGGTTCTGGTCTATATCGATAGCGATGACATCGAAGCCGACTTGAAGAAGATTGAAGAACTCGGCGGCTCGATCGTCACTCCTAAGACAGATATCCCTGGCACCGGTTGGTTTGGCGTTTTTAAAGATCCTACGGGGAATACGCTTGCTCTATACACAAGCATGAATCCAGACTTCAACAAATAGTCCGAAATTTTTGCTTCGCTGAATGTACCCCTTGCTTGCCTCGGGGTACTTGTATTTTAATTTTCCGTTGCTATACTAATCTAATATAAAGGTGCGGAATGCTGGAAGTAAGGCTACTAGGGACCTTTTCCATACTTCAGGACGGTAGCCCCGTTATGATCTCTTCGCGCCCAGCCCAATCCCTGTTCGGTTACTTGATTCTGACGGCCGGGATCAAGCATCGTCGCGAAAAGCTGGCTGGGATATTTTGGCCGGAAGCAACGGAAGAAAAAGCACGAGCTTACCTCCGTCATGAACTTTGGCGCATTCGCAAAGCACTCGGCTCCGTGTCTAATTGTGATTACATAATCGCAGATGACATACATATTTCGTTGAACTTTTCCGCCCAATATTGGCTCGATGCCAACCAACTGGCGGAATTAAATGAGCAACCATCAGTAGATGAATTGAAGAGCGCCCTCTCCATCTGTCACGGCGAATTGTTGCCCGGTTTTTACGATGAATGGATCGTTATGGAGCGCGAACATTTACATGCAATTTATGAACACAACATAGCCAAGTTGCTAGATCTTCTTGAAAAGGAAAACCGTTGGCAGGAAATCCTGGATTGGGCTGAACGCTGGCTTTCGTTGGAACCGGCATCGGAAGCAGCTTACAGATACTTGATGGTTGCCTATCATGCATTAGGCGAGGCTAGTAAAGTCATTTCAACATATGAAAGATGTGTACTAGCGTTGCGTACGATAGATCTTGAACCTTCTGAGGCGACGAAATCTTTGGTGTTGGAAAGGCCTCCGAAATTAAACATTCCTATTCTGCTGCCAAGTTTCATTGGGCGTGAGAAAGAACTTATAGAAGTAGCCGATCTGCTATCAAAATTTCGCCTTGTTACGCTAACAGGGTCGGGCGGTGTGGGTAAGACACGTTTAGCTATTCAAGTGCTTGCAGATGTAATTGAACTATTTCCAGATGGAATTTGGTTCCTCGATCTGGCTCTTCTCCGTGATCCCGGACTTGTGCCAACTGCAGTTGCTAATTTAGTTAGGCTGCGTGAACCTGGATTGCTCGGGTTAGAAGAGTTAATCCTGAAGTACTTTCGCTCTCGTAATGGCTTGATCATTTTTGACAATTGTGAACACTTGATTGAAGCCTGTGCTCAATTAGTAAATTTGCTCTTGATTTCTTGTCCGCGATTATCCATCCTGGCAACCAGTCGCGAAGCTCTGCGTGTCCAAGGTGAGATCACGTATCGTGTGCCTTCTCTGACAATTCCAAAGCTGGATAGTGTATCTGACCTTGAGCACCTTGTCGGCTTTGAGTCAATTCGTCTCTTCAGCGAGCGTGCTGCGCTGGCATCGCCAGGATTCACAGTCAATTCTCGGAATGCTCCCGCAATAGTTCAAATTTGTCATCGCCTGGATGGAATCCCCTTGGCTATTGAATTGGCTGCGGCTCGGGTCAATGTTCTGAGTGTGGATCAGATTGCGAAACGACTGGATGATCGTTTCAATCTCTTGACCGTAGGTTTTCGAACATCTCTACCTCGTCATCAAACGTTACGCGCGACTATCGAATGGAGCTATGACCTACTGTCCGAAAAGGAACGTATTGTTTTCCGGAGATTGGCGGTCTTTATCGGGGGATGGACCCTGGAAGCTGCCGAATACGTATGTAGCGAATATGGGGTGGAATTACGAGAGATATTAGATTTGCTTTCGCAACTGGTAAACAAGTCCCTCATTTCGGTTGAAACTGAACTGGTCGAGACCCGTTACCGGAGGCTCGAAACGATCCGTCAATTTGCTCGCCTTCGGTTTCTGGAGAGTGCTGAATCTGCAACTCTGCAAAACAGGCATCTTACCTATTTTGTCGCTAAAACTGAACAAATTGAGCCGTATTTGTTGGGAGAGGAACAGTCGAGATGGATGGATTATCTGGATACGGAGTTTGATAATATTCGTCTTGCTCTGGAGTGGTCGATTTCTACGAGGAGAAGCGAAGATGGTTTCCGATTATTTGGTTCTCTGGGCTGGTATTGGTTTATTCGTGATCACCATCATGAAGGAGCAAGATGGTTCAGACGATTGGCGCCCATTAAGGATGATGTATCAAAAGGGACGCTGGCAAAGGCGTTCAGATCTGCATCATTCGCGAATTATATCAACGGCGATCTCGATACAGCGATTGACCTTCATGTCAACAGCCTCGTTTATTATCGTGAACTAGACGATACAAAAGAAATCTCAACGACGCTGCAATTTCTCGGAGTGCTAGAAAATGAGAGAGGAAATCTAGCCCTGGCGCGTTCTTATTTGGAGGAAAGTTTACAACTGAGTCGCCAGGTCAATAATAAACTGGCTATGCCGCGTGTTCTGATGCATTTGGGATTCTTTTTGGAGGAGGAGGGAAAGATTTCGGAAGCATGGCAACATTTCGAAGAAAGCCTGAAGATTTGCCGGGAAATGAAAGAAGGTCATTTGCTGATGGTGGTTTTGACCACCATGGCTCATCGTATGCTCAGACAAAAAAAGATAGCCTCGGCGCGTCGTTTTTATAAGGAGGCCCTTGAGACCTGTATTCAATTAAAGAACAAGCGTACCACCGCAGAAATGTTCTTAAATTTTGCAGAAGTATTATCTCTAGAAGGAAGGTATTCCCAAAGCGCTCAGCTACACGGTTTTGCCGAATCATTATTTCTCGAATCCGAAACTCTTACAGACGAGTATTTGTCAATCATTCATAATACCGCTCACTTGCTTCAGCAAGTGCTTGGCGAGAAGATATATCAAAACCAATTCATGGCTGGTAAAAACCTCAACCTGGAACAGGCTACGGAAATTGCTGTACACAGCAAATAGAGCGGTGGTGAAAGTTGTGCTTTAATACACGGGCAACTCAGCCAAGATGCTAACATTATAGCTGATCGATAGTTTTGTATTCAAAAATGCAGACAACACCTCCGTTTTTACCTTGACGTGCATGGATTCCTCATCATAACCTGCATCGATTGAAAGTAAGTTCGCATTCAGCCCTGCCTCGAGCTTCTCCTCACTTCTGAGTTTCTCGGAATGTTGAATTTTTGTGATTGCGCCGGACGCAATCACACCGACAAACTGGCGCGGGGAGAGTGTTGGCCCTATAAGAAACGTATAAATTCCATGGCCGACGGTTCCCAGGTCGGCGATGCCGGTGCAGAGAATCAGGTGGGTGGCACCATCGGGACCGTTCACGGCTATTTCCATCTGTTGCGTATTGACTAGGTGCTTTCGTTCTAACTGAATTGCCACGGGATCCTCCTTCCATAAAGAAGACCGAACCCAATTGTGCCCCCTCGAGCGGACGTATCCTAGGATAGTCTACGTCCGCTCGTTGGCCAGAAATTCCCCCAGTAGATGATTTGGAACAAAAGTTCCTTATTCTCTTAGTCGCACTGGTTTAGTTTTCTGGCAGAAAATATTGTTTGAGCGTCCAGTGTGCGACTTTGCGGCCCACGTTTGCACCGGTCTCATTAGAGCCGCGATAGTGGATGCCTCCCCAGACCCGAGCATCGATGATTTCCTGCTTCAGATCATTTGCAGTTGAGAAGTGATGGGCAGGGACACCTGCTACCGCACTCGGAATATCGACATCGATGCGTTGGGTACCCAAGAACTCTGCGAATACCTCGGCTTGTGCGCCCGTCTCACATCCATGTGCAGAGGGATATTCGGGATGAGCAGGCGTGCCGATCAAGGGAACGAAGGTTGGATCGCCGACAGTATTTGGATTACCATCGGTGTCTCCTTGCGGGATTGCGAAAGCCGGCCGCCAGAAGAGGTATTGATATTTTGCATCAAAGCAGGCAACAAGCGCGTCGGCCCCAACCATATTGCCCATTACCATCAGTCGAGCTGCCTGCACGGCGGTAAACCCTCTGCTCAGCACAAGCTGTTGATACGCTAAGTTGTACTGCAATAATGGGGGTGCCGTCCAAAATCTTGCCGTCGCGGTCTGTTCAGGTGTTCGCACAAGGCTATCACGACGACCGTAGAGACGGACCTCGTTATATTCCTTTGCCCACTCATCGCTGCTTAAGTCGGGCGGAGGTCCCGGCCGGAACTGATCGGGGCTTACTAACATGAACGGCCGTAGCTTCGACATCCAGGGAACGAGCGGATTGACACCTACCGGCAATTGCCAGACCCCAGGAGCGGGTGGAGGCATGGTGAAACCAATGTCAGCGTTCAAGCCATCCCCCTGACGCAGTGCAATTAGTTCAGCAGCAGCATCGGAACCCAGCTGTATTCCTGCAGATTTGGACGTTCCATCTGGAATACCGGCCATGAATGTTGAGTAATCAGAGTCGAGTGCCGTTTGCTGCAAGGGGAAGTAATACAACAGCACGTTATGCGCAGCTGTTGCAACTGCCGCTTCCACCGAAGCATTGGGGCTG
>DATHUN010000277.1:0-3460 GCA_035462205.1 Anaerolineales bacterium | reverse complement strand
CGAAAAGTCTTGCAGGAAGAGCCGTGATGGAACGTCATTTGATCCACATCGAAAATCTGATGGACCAGCAAAATTTCGCCGCCACGAATGCCATGCAAATTGGCGAAGGGTTTGTCAGTTATTCTGCAGTTCCGCTCATCGCGCGCGGAAAAGTACAAGGCGTTCTGGAAGTATTTCATCGCACAGGCTTTCAGCCTTATCCCGAGTGGACGGACTTTTTGGAAACCCTCGCCGGCCAGGCGGCGATTGCTATCGACAATGCCACCCTGTTCGACAACCTGCAAAAGACGAACATCGAATTACAACAATCTTATGACGCTACCATAGAAGGCTGGTCCCATGCACTGGATCTGCGAGACCGCGAAACCGAAGGTCATACACGGCGAGTGACAGAAATGGCATTGGAGCTGGCCCGCATGATGGGCATTCACGAGGAAAAGCTTGTTCACATGCGCCGCGGTGGATTGCTGCACGATATTGGCAAATTAGGTGTTCCTGATAGCATTTTGCTCAAGGCGGGCTCGCTGACCGAGGAAGAATGGCAAGTCATGAAGATGCACCCCCAGCTTGCGTATGATTGGCTGGCGCCAATCCCTTATCTTCGCGAAGCTGTCGAAATCCCTTATTGCCACCACGAGAAATGGGATGGCAGTGGTTATCCGCGCGGGCTGAAAGAGGAAACGATTCCCCTGACTTCGCGCATTTTTGCCGTTGCGGATGTTTGGGATGCAGTGACAAGCGACCGCTCCTATCGTCAGGCATGGTCTCATCAGCAAGCAATCGATTATATTCGTCAGAACAGTGAATTACATTTCGATCCCAATGTGGTGGAAGTATTCCTGAAAAATATTCCCAGCTTGCTCCTCCGCCATTGAGGGGCGTCCTATCTCCTGCTCAGCTGCCAACAGATGCCATTAAAAATTAACAGCCGAACGCCGCAAAACGATACCGTTTCATTGGGCGTGTTTTATATTCCGCGTAGAAAGGAAATAATATGGAACCAAAACTACGCAACGAAGTCGTCCCGCTTCTCCGCAGAAGAATCGACCAGGACGAATACCGAGCCATTCGGCAATTATGGATCGCTCATTCTATTGCAGAAGACGCGCATGACATTCCCGGCTTGATGGCAACCCTGACGGAGGACTGCATCTATACCGTAGTCAACAAGGGCGTAGACTGGCAAGGGAAAGCGGGGGCAACCCAGTTTTATACACAGCTGCTGACGGCATTTCCGGATGTCCATTTTGATTTACAGAATAGTGTCATCGGTCCGCAGGGTGTTTTCGAGGAGGCCTTTGTCCACGGCACGTACCAAGCCCAGTGGCTGGATATGCCGGCTCCCACCGGGCAGCGGGTTGAGTTTGCAGTAACCATCCTCTTCCCGTGGGATCCAGAGCAAAAACTCTTCACCGGAGAACGAGTGTATTTCTTTCTAAGATAAATCTAAGGTAAACGCGTAACTAAACAATTACCTGAGCGTCCTGACGTAGATTCGATCAGGAGGTCTCACGCGGGAAAGTTTTTAATTTCCCTCTCAACTTTATCTAATCCTATTCACATCTCCATTGGATATGCTTCCAATTCTATGTTGACACCGATGTTGCAGAAACAACACTTGATACTTTTGTAATCCCAGATAACGAAAATGAGAGCAACAGTCTCCACATAAAGGTGTAACATGGGGCGAATTCGAACCATCGAATACGGACCTACGTAATGAGGCAAACATGAAACAATCAGTTACACAAATTTTGGATTTCTTCAAGAAACACAAATATGGAAGAGTCAGTCTGGCGCTTTTAGTGGTAGGTATGCTGATCGCCAGTGCTCTTTTTCTACTGCGCTCCAAGACGCAGCAGGACCCCATTCCGCTGAGTGACGTTGCTACCGCAATTTCTGCTAAGCGCGTGGCTCGTGTCGAAGATTCCCGTTATAGTGGCACGCTGACCGTTTATTTCCAAGATGGAACGCAGCATACCACTCTGCGCGATACCTCAGCTCCCTTCCTCGAGCAGATGCGCTATCTGGGCGTAAACGAAACAGAATTGGCAAAGCTTCGCTACGAAATTGTAGAATCGGATGGCGTGACCGGAGGCCGGGGCGCCGATATCTTTATGAGTCTTGCAATGCTTGGTTTGATTGGTTACGGCATTACCCGCGTTACCGGCAGCATGATTGCGAGCAAGAAGAAATATACCGAAGGGGATATTCCCAACGTCAAATTTAGAGATGTGGCGGGCATCGACGAAACCCGTGAAGAGCTTGTGGATATTGTCAACTTTTTGAAGGACAACAAACAATATCGCCAGATGGGCGCGCGGATGCCGCGCGGTGTGCTGCTGGTTGGTGACCCTGGCACAGGTAAGACTCTCTTGGCAAAAGCAATCGCCGGAGAAGCAGGTGTTCCATTCTTCAGCACCGCTGGTTCCGAGTTTGTGGAAATGTTTGTGGGTGTCGGCGCGAGCCGCGTGCGCTCCTTATTCAAAAAGGCACGCTCGAAAGCTCCCTGTATTATCTTTATCGATGAGATCGACGCGGCGGGCCGCAAGCGAAATTCTAGCGGTGGTGGTGGCGAGATGGAAGCGGATCAAACCCTGAATCAGCTGCTCGTCGAAATGGATGGCTTTACGGGCGCCGAGGGAATCATTGTGTTGGGGGCAACCAATCGTGTCGACGTCCTCGACCCGGCTTTGACCCGCTCCGGTCGTTTCGATCGACATGTTACCGTTCCCCGTCCAGATGTGAAGGGCCGCCTTGAAATTCTGAAGATCCACATTGACGGCCGGCGCATTGCCAAAGACGTAAACCTGATGGATATCGCCAAATCCACTCCCGGCTTGGTTGGTGCGGATCTGGCAAGCATTGTCAATGAGGCAGCTATCCTCGCGGTTCGTAACCATCACGCGGAAATCACCGTCCAGGACTTCCAGGAAGCCGTGGAGAAAAACCTGATTGGCAGTGTCCAGCAGAAGAGTCGCGTGATGAGCTCGATTGAGCGCAGAACGATCGCGTATCATGAGGCAGGTCACGCGGTCGTTATGCACTGCACCGAACACTCTGACCCGGTCTACAAGATCACAATCATTCCGCGTGGACAGATGGGCGGCTTCACTATGTCGCTTCCTGAACAGGATAGTTTGCTCATGTCCCGCAATCAATTGCTGGCGCAGATCACCGGGTTGATGGGCGGACGTGTGGCGGAGGAAATTTTCTGCGCCGACATCACAAGCGGCGCATCCAACGACCTCAAAGTGGCTACCCAGCTTGCTGAAGAAATGGTCATGCGCTTGGGAATGAGTATGACCGGCTTGCGCGTGTTCAACCGCCCCGAAGGATACGAAGCCCTCGCCGCTCCCCGCGCTGGACAGAAGACATTTGAAGCAATGGATCAAGCCATCAGTCAGATCCTCGACCAGTGCTATGCTGAAGCAAAACGGATCATTACGGAAAAACGCGA
>DATHUN010000276.1:0-20631 GCA_035462205.1 Anaerolineales bacterium | reverse complement strand
AAGAGTTTTCATTGTTCTACTTCCTCTTGTTCCGTCATAATGTATTCCATTACTTTTTCCTGCGAAGCTTCGCTGGCTGGTATTTCACCGACAATTTTGCCTTCGCGCATGACGTAAATACGATCGCATACCCCTAAAATCTCCGGCAATTCCGAGGAGATGAAGATGATCCCCTTTCCTTCACTGGCCAATCGGTTAATGATGGTGTAGATTTCATATTTCGCGCCGACATCGATACCGCGTGTAGGTTCGTCGAGGATCAGGATATCCGGGTTCGCAAATAACCATTTGCTCAAGACCACTTTTTGTTGGTTGCCACCCGAAAGATTTACAGCCAGCTGCCGAATACTGGAGCACTTAATACTAAGCTTATCCCGGTATTCCCGGGTAACCGTCAATTCTTTGGGTTCATTGATCACCCCGCCCTCTGAAATTGCCTCCAGATTCGCGAGAGTGATATTATTTCTGATTTCCTGAATCAGAATCAATCCATAGGCTTTACGGTCTTCTGTTGCATAAGCAATTCCATTGGAAATTGCTTTATCGATCGTGCTGATATCCACCTCCTTACCGTATTTATAGGCTGTGCCACTGATCCGAATACCGTAGGAACGACCAAAAATGCTCATCGCCAGTTCCGTTCGGCCGGCGCCCATCAATCCGGCAATACCAACAACTTCGCCTTTACGGACAGTAAGATTTACATTCTTACTAACTTTTCGATCGGCATGGAGGGGATGATACACATTCCAATCACGCACTTCAAAAATAGTTTCGCCGATGTTCGCATCGCGAGGTGGGAAGCGGTGCTTCAGGTCGCGTCCAACCATGCCACGAATGATTCGATTTTCCGTAATATTGTCTTTCCGAGCATCCAAAGTTTCGATCGTAGCGCCGTCACGCAGGATGGTAATGGAATCAGCTACTTTTTTGACTTCGCTTAACTTATGAGAGATTAAAATGGAGGAAATCCCATGTTCCTTGAATTGGAGCAAGAGCTGGAGCAGTTTTTCGCTATCACTTTCATTCAGGGAGGCAGTTGGTTCATCTAAAATAAGAAGTTTGACCTTTTTCGCCAGCGCCTTGGCAATTTCAACCAGCTGCTGTTGGCCCACCCCCATGTTTGTAATCAATGTATCAGGCGACTCATGCAATCCCACCCGATTCAATAATTCCTTGGTCCTCGAGACGGCTTCATTCCAATTGATTACACCATTTTTTGCCTGCTCGTTACCCAAAAACATGTTTTCTGTGATGGAAAGAAAAGGCACAAGCGCAAGTTCCTGATGGATGATGACCAGCCCAAGTTCTTCAGAATGATGAATATCCTGAAACCGGCATTCCTGTCCTTCAAAATAGATTTCCCCGCTATACGTACCGTACGGATAGACACCGCTCAATACATTCATCAGGGTTGATTTTCCAGCTCCGTTTTCTCCCACCAGAGCATGGATTTCGCCTTGCTTGACGCTAAAGCTGACATTGTCCAGGGCCTTAACGCCAGGGAATGTCTTCGTAATATTCCGCATTTCCAAGATGACATCAGCCATATTCTTCTCATCCTCAATAAAAATTTGCTGTACTAAGGAAATGGGTGTGTGAGGCTTACAGTCTCACACACCCAATTTTAAACGTCTTACTGCAGATCCTCAGCCTTGATATAGCCGCTATCCACCAATTCTTTCTGATAGTTGTTAATATCAATACTAATGGGGGTCAGCAAGTAGGAAGGCACAACCTTGACACCATTGTCATAGGTCGTGGTGTCGTTGACATCGACCTTCTCGCCCTTGAGAGCCTGATCGACCATCTTGGCGGTCTGAGCGGCCAACTGGCGGGTGTCTTTGAAAACAGTGTAGCGCTGCTCGCCGGCGATAATCGACTTGACGGAGGCAACTTCTGCATCCTGCCCAGTTACAACCGGACAGGGCAGTTCAGGCGTGCAGTAACCGACGCCCTTGAGCGAGGAGAGGATACCAATGCTAAGACCATCGTACGGGGAGAGAACTGCATCCACGTGCTTGTCGGTGTAGTAGGCACTTAGAAGATTATCCATGCGTGCCTGGGCAGTCGCCGCCAGCCAGCGCAAGGTACCGACCTTATCCATACCCATTTGTCCACTTTGGATGACAATCGTGCCGTCGTCGATGAAGGGTTGGATGACGGACATGGCGCCATCATAGAAATAGAAGGCGTTGGTGTCATCGGGGGAGCCGCCGAACAGTTCGACGTTGAAAGGTCCAACGCCAGCCGGGGCTTTTTCGCCGGGTTTCAGGCCCAGGCCTTCGAGAAGCTGGGTGCCCTGGATCACACCGACACCAAAGTTATCGAATGTTGCATAGTAATCAACATTAGGGGTCTTGGTGATCAGGCGGTCATACGCAATCACGAGAACACCAGCATCATGGGCTTTCTGGAGAACATCGGACATGGTCGAACCGTCAATGGCTGCAATGACGAGAACTTTCGCGCCCTTGGTGACCATATTTTCGATCTGTGACAGCTGGTTCTGGATATCGTTATCGGCAAATTGCAAATCGGTGTCATAGCCAAGTTCCGTGAAGGACTTAACCATGCTGTTGCCATCGGAAATCCAGCGAGTGGACGTCTTGGTCGGCATGGAGATACCAACCAGTTTCTTTGCAGAAGCAGCTGGTGCAGCTGCACCGCAAGCCGTGAGGATGAGGCTGGCAAGCATGACCAAAGCCAGTAGTTGGTAAAGCAATTTCTTAGACATTTACTTCTCCTTGATGAATTTGATCGTTTGTTCAATGTGCTGACTGGCAAGAGCAAAGTGACCATCCTGGAACAATCATTCTGCAATGCCGGGAAGTACAAACCGCAGAGGTTGCACTCGAAGCCTATACTTCCGCCTTACTGAAATCTTCCCTGTAACTCACCTCCTTCCGTTACGCGTAATGAACTTTGTCGCACAACCAGTGTTGGCGGCAGGACGATGGACTGTGGTTGGACCGGCTCGGATCCCTGCCAGTCTGCTTCGATGATCTTGATGACCTCTGCCACTGCGATTTTTGCGACATGGTGCTGGTCCTGTTGAACAGTGGTTAGCGGAGGATAGAAAAACGCCGATTCAGGAATATTATCGAAACCGACAATGGCGATGTCTTCCGGGACACCAATCTTTTTTTCCGCAAAAAATTGCATGACGCCCAGTGCCATTTGATCGTTTGCCACAAAAATCGCATCCATATCGGGATACTGGTAAAACAACTTTTCGATCGCCAGGGCGCCGCTCGCCGCCGACCAGTTACCCTCAACCCAATAATGATCGCTGGCATCCAGCCCAGCTTCGGTCAAAGCATCCTTCCAGGAGGCCATCCGTTGGCGGGCTTCCCACCAATCCAGGGGGCCCGAAACATGGCCAATCCTGTTACATCCCTGTTCGAGCAAGTGGTCCATCGCCATCCGGCCGCCCAGATAATTATCGAATGAAACAATCGTGAGATTATCCCGCGTTTCCATAGTTATGTAAACCAGGGGAATATCAATGTCAGCAGGAGGGTTATTCACCCATTTTCGGTTTTCCCCTACCTCAGGAACGGCCCAAATAATGCCGTCGACATGCCGGGAAAGAAATGCCTGGAAGATAGGTGTAATATCTTCTGTATCATAGCTCGGCAACTCTTTTAAAAGCAGGGAATACCCAGCATCTTCTGCGGCTGAAGTAATGCCGCTCAATGTCCGCGATGGACCAATATGCCTGAGCCCGGCGGTGACCACACCCAAGGTATGGCTGCGCTGGCTGATTAAACTACGCGCCAAAGCACTGGGCTGGTAGCTCAGTGCTTTTATGACCTCCTGTACCCTTCGGCGAGTCTCAGGAGAAACGTCAGGTCTTTCATTTATAACGCGTGAAACAGTCTGTGTGGAAACCCCCGCCACAGAAGCAACTTCCTTGATTGTCGCACGGACATTTTTGGGACGCATATGATGATGTTATCGTTCCCGTTATCGATAACGGGAACGATAACATTCTACATAGAACCTAACTTAAAGTCAAGTATAGTTTGGTCTTGTCGAGAGGAATGTGCGATTCGCTTGAACTGCATCGTCAAGGAAATGATCAAATATTTAGATTCTGTCTATTCCAAGTAGATCACTGAAATATGGCATGTAACTGGTTTCGGGTGGCTTCTGGCAACAACTTTGTATTCTAGATGAATAGGACATGCAAAAACACAAGCATCTAATCGCACTTGATCAGTATACAAAATTGCATACAATTCGATGTGAACTTTTCATAACACCGACTAGGATTTTGCCACAGGCTGTATTTTTCCTACCATGCAACTTCATGCCGCATCCCTTGGAGAAGCCGTCCCGCGCGAAAACTTCGAGGCGCGGATTCATTCCGTCTTCGCTTCGGCGATCAATCTGCGCCTGGCGCATGAAGATCGATTGATCACCGTTCTGATTTCAGATCATTATGAACTGCCTCAAGGCATTCGCATCGCGACCAAAGCCCTCTCGCTTCAATCGTTGACCGTAAATCTACGGGCGGCTGCCAGAGGCGGGATCCTGCGCTTCGACTCATCCCCGCTCACGGTTGACCTGCGCGGCGCGCCTGTTTGGAAATGCCATGTGCCTGAACTCGGCATGGATATGCAATCGCCCGCCGCGCAGCGAGGTTGGACAACCGCCTGGGATGCACTCAACAAGGGACAACGACTCAAAAACACAGACATTATCGCCAAGGATTTATTTCAAGCGCATGTGGATTCACCATTGAGCCAACGAATGAGCAGATTCGCCATGCAACTGATCGCTTCGGCGGCGCAGTTCGATGTTGAAGGCTCGATCCACGCCGCAGGAAAAATGATCGGTCTTGGACCCGGCGTCACACCATCAGGCGATGATATCCTGGTCGGCTTTCTTACCGGCCTGTGGAGCACAGCCGGGCAAAATCAAACGCGATTATCGTTTATTCGTGCCTTTGGAAACTCACTGATGCAAATCGCAAAGCAGACGAACGAAATCAGCCGCACTTATCTTTATCACGCCACCCACGGGCAATTTTCCAGTAGTCTTTCAACGCTCGCAGAATCAATTGCGACAGGCGGTCCCGTGGAAAAGACAATGGAGGCATCCATGCAGGTAGGACATTCCTCTGGCATGGATTCCGTGACAGGCTTGTTGATCGGGCTGTTTGTTTGGAATCAAGACCCTCCCTCACCCGCCGGGAAAGAGGCAGGGGTGAGAGGCATTGAGGTCATAGGACAACTTCGCAAGGAATGATCAAAAACCTTGATCGAGACTCAATTTCACTCATGCAATTCTCCGAAAGACTGCGCGTGCTGGATGGGCTTATCCCTTTGCTTAATGGGACTCCTATCTGATTCAAAAAGAGCCCATCGATTGTAACGATGAGCTCTTGTGCACCCAGAGAGACTCGAACTCCCAACCTTTTGTTCCGAAGACAAACGCTCTGTCCGATTGAGCTATGGGTGCAAGTGAGGCAGTAATTATAGTCTAAAAGTAGGTTTATAAAAGGGAAATGGAAAATAAAAATCCGCTGTAAATCTCACTTCGAATGAAGGTATTCACTGATTGACCCAATGAACACGGTCATCGCCAACATTTTGAATAGAGCGGTAGATCTACGGAAATCTTACACATTAAAACTCATTAGAATCATAGAAAGAGTGGACGCAAAACTCACTCTTTATGTTTATAATTACACGTATTGGACGCAAAAGTAATACTTGGACCACTGGCCATCAATCTTCGAATCTGGTGGTTGCGCGTTCGACGGGCGCCAGGGGCGCCTCCATGGTTCCAGATCCAAACTCCGCCGAAGAAATCAAGCTAATACGTTTGCTCCTGACACGCCTTGAGCGCGTCTCCGTGGATTCATACTGGGCGCATCGGGCCTGCGGAATTCGAGGCGCGCTGCTCAAAACTCTTGAAGAATTGGAGAAAGGGACATTCGCAGGTCAAGTGAATATCACTGAATTAATTTCGTCCGCCTTCTACATCCTCACCAGAGCCGCGCGGCAAAAACGCTGAGCATTCGACCTTCCCCATATTTCCCATGAAGAAAGAACTGTATATTGCAATCCCGCTCCTGCTGATTGCCGGTCTGATTAGCACATTCATCATCCGTTATTCTCTTGAACAGGCCCTTCCCGCCGCGACGCCAACCGCGCAAGCAACGATACCCCAACATAGGCTTTCGGTGACATCCATTCCGGGAACGACGCCGGTTTCTCAACCAACAGGCGTGGCCCGTCTGGCATGGTTCTATAAACCTCCCGATCCCACCGAAGTGGATCTTGTTGTCAAGAAGGCCGGCTTTTACATCCTGACCCATAAAGATGAGACGGAACTCGGCGAGCTAAGAGCAAAGGGTGTTACCGCCCCGGTTGCACAATATCTTCTTGCTTTTCTCATCAACGATCCCGGCAACTGCGACAAGGATCCGAATGGGAATCAGGTTGCCTATAAAGCCGGAGATTTTTGCCAGATCAGCCAAATGCACCCCGATTGGTTTCTGCTCGATGGTAATGGAAACCGGATTGGCACCAGCAACAATAGCTACCATATGGATCCGGGCAGTGAAGGGTTTCGCGCTTTCTGGCTGGAACGGGCGCGCGAGCTGCAGGAGACCTATGGCTGGGACAATATTTTCCTGGATAACGTCGAAGCCAGCCGCGAAAAGATGGTCGCGGACAATGGAACACTCGCCAATTATCCTGACGATGCAAGTTATCAAAAAGCCGTGGAAGGTTTCCTGGCTTACATTCGCCAAAATTATTTCGAGCCCCGCAACAAGAAGATTTATGCCAATATCGTTTCCGTGGATGAAGATGACGTTTGGAAAAACTACCTGCAATACGTGGACGGGGTCATGGTGGAGTCGTTTGCCACCGATTGGTCAGACGGCTACCGCTCCCGCGATGAATGGGACCAGCAGATGCAGCTCGTGGAAGAGGCACTCGCCGAACAGAAAACCATGATTTTGGTGGCACAGGGCAAGCAGGCGGATCAGGGGCTGGAAAATTTCTCATTTGCTTCCTATCTCCTGCTCGCCAATGGAAATGCTTTCTTCCGCTATACCAACACCGATTCGTATCGTGAATTGTGGTTATACGAAAACTATGATTATGATCTAGGAATACCACGGGGCGAACGTTATAAATATAAAGACGGATGGCGGCGGGATTTCACAAATGGATATGTGATTGTCCGGCCGAAAAGCCATAAGGCCGAAATAGTTCTGAACCAGTAGCTTTATTGAGGATGAAGGATCTGATCATAGAGGCCAACTAGACGATCCGCGACAGAATCCAGCGAAAAATCCGCCAGGATGCGAGCACGCGCGTTTGATCCCAGCGTGAACCGCAGCATGCGGTCGTCAATAAGCGTCTGTAACCCGCGCTGCAGGGAGTCCAGGTCATCGGGCGGGATCAAAAATCCGCTGCTGCCGTGCTTGATCACATCCGGCGCACCGCCTACAGTTGTTGCCAGCACGGGCAAGCCACAGGACATTGCCTCGAGCATTGAGTTGGACAAGCCTTCTGTAGAAGATGGCAACACAAAGAGGTCCGCTGTTTGCAGATACGGCACCGCATCACTCACCTGACCGGTGAACTGCGTGCCATCCACAGACATGCTCTTCAACCGCGATTCCTCCGACCCTTCGCCCACAATGAGCAGCCGCGCCGCTGGATCATTCGATTGAATCTGCGGCCAGAGCCGCAACAAATGGTCGACGCGTTTTTCGGGCACAAGGCGACCTACATACGCGACCAGGGTCGCCTCCGCAGGTAGCGACAGCTCATTACGCAATTTCCGCTTCCGCTCCTCCGAGACAGGAGTACAACGCTCTGTATTGACACCGTTTGGCAGAAATACGCGCTTCTCTCTAGGGACACCCAACGCGGCGAGTTCTGCATCGATTTCCTGGCTGATGACAAGAAAGGCATCCACATTGCGCTTCAAACTTTGGAAATACGATTTCCAGAATGGTCTTTTTTTTAGCTTATAGATATCCCCGCGTCCGCCGCCACGCAATATTTTGACCAGCACGGGATGATGGTTGATTCGTTTAGAAAGTACGGCAATCGAGGCGGGACTCAGGATCTCGTGAGCATGAACAAGGTCTGGGTGTAGCTGCGTCAGCTTCGCCACAGCCGAAGCAGTGAAGGTAGCACCCGCTAATGCCTTGGGGCCGGTCGAAGGCAGGCGATGGACGGGCACGCCGTCGATTACCTGGTAAGGAGCTAAACCCTGTTCGTGCCGGGTTAGAACGATAGGTTCATATCCGCGCCTCTGCAGGCGAGGCGCCAGTTGATTCAATTGCTTCTCGGCGCCTCCCAGATGAGGTAAATAGCGTTGAATGACCATCGCTACGCGCGGCATACATCCTCCCATGAAGAGGCATCCGGGAATTTCTTCCCGTATGCCTCAAAAAAGTAGTTTACGGGGCGACCTGCAACTGCTGGTTTCATCACGCGCCTTACTCACCCATTGCAGGAAAGATGAAAATTAACGATGGACTACCACCCGCCGGCGGGTCAGGGCGGCAATGATGATCACCACGATAATGAGGATGCCTAGGCCACCGGCCACCAGAGGAATCCAACCCGTTCCATCTGAAAACACGGTATTGTTGGCCTGTGCAGCCTGTGTGCTGCCAATGACAGGCTGTTGCGGAGAAACATTGGCGGCATCGCCAACACTTGCCAGGCCCAATCCAGTACGCGTATCGGCGACAGAGAGAGTCTGGCCGTTCACCAAAACAAAATTACCTTTAAGTCTGCTACGAAGGATAGGATCGGTCAATGCTGTGCCAGCCTGCTGCACGCCGGCTGGAGTGCTCCCCACCACCGCCAGGATGACATGATCTGCATTCCATGGGGAGTTGAGCAGTTCCAGATAACCCAGGTCAGAGTCCGTTGGGAAACGATACGAAACCTGCTCCCCCTGGATTACAGCAACATTCGATCCCTTCTCGAATTTCGCCGGAAGAGAATCATTCAGCTCGGATAGCAGCTGATTCGTCCCGGGCAGACCCACTACAATCAAATTTCGATTGTTACGGATATCATCAGGGATCTCACCGTCGAAGGCTACAGCGAGATTGAACAGCGCCCCGGCAGCTTGTCGTCCCAGTTGTACGGCGATCTGCGCGGCAGTATTCCAGGCAGACGGATCACTTTTCGGCAGGATAAACGCCAGGTTCGAGAGCGTCGGCTCACTGGCAAATGGATAGGGATAGGAACTGAGATCGTTCAAGGGGACATTGCCCGCGGTCGCCGGCTGGAGCGGCATGTGCAAAATCGACTCGGGCAGAATGGACAGCCACAGGTTCGAGAAATCAAGGAAGGAACACTGGCTGAGAGGCGCCAGATCCACTTCGAACTTCAACTCATTGGTGCTCGTCACCAGTGCGGAAGGCGGAATCTTGATCCGTTGCGTATTCGTGGAGGCAGTCTCCTTCGAGAGCAACACGCTGCCGATCAGATTGCCATTCAAGAAAACAGTCAAGCCCGAGCGGGAGAAATCCAGCAAGCCGGAATGATTGAAGGCCAGGTCAAGATACGTATCCTCGGTGGCAGTGTAACCAGGCGGCAGATTGAAGTGAACGTAAGTATCCGATCGCCCTACCCCATTCATGGTCAGCGTATTATAGCCAAGCTCGGCAAAGGTGCGCGATTCTTGTGGAAGTGAACTGTCCGTCGCGGGCCCACCGGCGGGCGTCGTCACATTGGCGATCAGCGCCATGTTACGGTTTCCGATGGTCTGGATGTTCTCATTGCTAAGAGCCTGTGCCGCTTTTACAACCCCAAGATCGGAGTTGCCACCGACTACTAACATCGCGCGGCCGGTATTCCAGGGCGAGACTGCCATCTGAAGAACGCCATCATCGGGCTGCATATTCGGGTCGGTAAATTTATTGCTCTGCAAAGGCGACGGCAAAGAGACGCCCTGTAGCAAAGAAAGTGCGGATGATTTTCCGACGAAAATCAATTGCGATCCGGTCCTCATTTCGGGCGTGAGCTGGCTCATCGGTACCAGCGAAACCTTCATATCACCGCCGCTCATCCGGCCAAAGCTGGAAACGACGGTCAACGCCGACTGCATTTCCTGGGCGGAGGGGGAGTCGGGAACGACCACTGTGCTGTCGACGGGGAAGATCGAGTCACGCTGGAAGATGGGACGAGGCAGTGTCGTCAGGTCGAGGGCAGGAGCCTGTTCGGCATATGGTATCGTGAAATGCGAAGCCGCGGAAATAACGATAGATGTGTGTCGTGAGTTATCGTTGCAGTCATTCCCGGCGTCGAGAAACAGCGCTAGCTCGTGACGTCCATCGCTCATCGGCGAATGGAGGGCCGAGGGCGGAATCGGCACATCATAGGTGACGTTCGGTCCTGCCAGCAAGGGAATGGTCGCGATATCGTTATTGTTGAATTTGACATTTAACGTCGAGCCGATAAACTGACCGCCGGCGACCGATTGGGCAGCGTCCGTGACTAAATTGGCAGTGATGATCAACTGCAGACTGGCGCCATCCTTGAATGCCCAGTTGGCGGGCAGACCAAAACGGGCGTTAAACGTCCCATACGGACCGCGCAGCAGCGTATCGGTTTGCCCAATCATATCAAAGCGAATGACAGCCTGGTTACCGGTCGAGATTGGCGTTGCTGTGGGTGTTGCGGCATTCCCGACACCAACAACCAGGCTACTCAGGAGACTTGAGAGCATCAGAGCAAAGAAAATCGCACGAAACATTTTTTTCATAGGACCTCCAATTAACTCACGATATATGCTTTTCCGCGTACGGATCTATCCCGCTCTAGACAGACTCGCCCCGGCGACGTGCCCGGCGCCAAAGGGAAGTCTGTTTACCGGTAAAGAATGAATACAATCCTAAAATAGCGGCCAGGTTACTATTCACCAGAAAAGTCGGTAAATAGAGGATTTTTCCGAGCAGACCTTTGTCTTTGAGAGAGCTACCAAAGATCGCCAAGATGCAGATCAATATCTCTGCAACTAAGAACAGAATGTTATAGGGCGCAGCCAGATACAACCAACCCAGGTTCGTGGGAGCAAGTTGCCAGATGCATGCGGCAAGCGTGACAAGGAACGCAATGATCATGAGGAAGGGAACCAGCGGACGCATGAATTTATGAGAAACCACCTGCCAGACTAAAACAGGAGAACGCCATGGCAGCACGCTGCCAGACATCAACATCGCTTGATATCTGCCGGCAACAATCCGCGCCCGGCGGACGGCTTCGTCCTGCTCGGTGAGAGAAGCGTGCTCATAAGAATGCGCCGCGGGCGCGTAGACCAGGCGATACCCCTGCCGCAACACACCCATGCCGATGAAAAAATCGTCGTTGATCACGTGGTCGGGCGGCGGTTGGTAGAGAGAACGGCGAATCGCCAAAATCTCTCCGGTAACCCCCGTGCACGATCCGAGGGCGGTCTCATACTTCTTGATAGCCGACTCATAGCGCCAGTACAAGCCATCCGCTTTGGCGTGCGCGTCTGGATCGTCCATAATATTTTTGCTGCCGGTGACGGCACCCACCTTTGGATCGGAGAATGGCTTGACCAATTCGAGGAGAGCGTCCTTCGCATACAGGTTGTTGGCATCCGAGAACACGATGATCTCGTGCTTCAGCCGTGGCAGGGCGCGATTAATAGCAGCCATTTTTCCGCGGCGGCGGAAGTCGTAGCTTAGTTCGACGCCGCGTTCTGCAAACGTCTCCACGGTCTGCGGCGTATGGTCGTCCGAACCATCCGCGGCAACCACGACCTGCAAACATTCCTTCGGGTATTCCAGGGCAAGCGTATTCTCCAATTTTGTACCAATCACATTCTGTTCGTTGTATGCCGCGATCAGAATGGACACCTGCGGTGTGATAACCGGGTACTCTTTCGTTTTACGGCGCAGGCGCGCCAGGGCGGCGAGAATGATCGGATAGCCCACATAGACATATGCGATCAGCAGTACACAAACCCAGAACAGGAATCCAAAGATTTTCATGATGAGGCTCTACCTCCGCACCCGGCCAGCACCTCTTGATACAAGGCAATGTGTTTTTTCATCCATGCATCCACAGAATATTCATTCCATGCTCGTTCCTGGGCAGCCCGGCCCATGGCCTTGCGTTTCTCCGGATTCTTAAGCAGGTCCTCGAGAGCCGCGGCCAGTTGTTCCGGCTGGTGAGGGGGGACGAGCACACCCGTGTCACTGGTAACCACATTCGGAATGTCACCGACGGAGGTCGCCACAACCGGCAGTCCAGCCATCATCGCTTCCAACACCGCCAGAGGTAGTCCCTCACGGTGAGAAGAGCTGGCAAACACATCGCTCGAAGCCAGCAGTTGCGGAACATCCGTTCGTTCACCGATCAGGATCACGGACTGTGACAAGCGCGAGTTCTCCACCTGCCTTTTGATGGAGTCAACCATGCTGCCGGTCCCAACCATCAGCAGAACTGGCTTCACTTCATTCTGCTGCAAAAGCTTGAATGCCTGGATCATATCTTCATAACCTTTGGCGCGGGCAAAGCGTCCCACGGTTACGATGATCGGCTTTGTACCGTTTCCGGTGATCTCCCCACGCAGGCGTTGCCGTTCCTCGGAATGGACAGGCTGGGGCTTAGGAATACCGTTGAGGATCACATCCAGCTTACGCTTTCCATAATGACCGGCGTGAGCTTTCGCAACCACATTTCCCACCGCTAGAACACGGGTTGCGTAGGCGCGCAGACAATAGTCTTCGATCCACTGGATGAGATGGTTTCTTAACCCCGTGGGAGGCGCGATGGAATGAAGCGTTGCTATCACAGGCACACCAGCTCGGTGTGCAGCAACGCTCCCTAGAATATTTGCGTAGAATAGATGAGTCTGGACGATATCAATCTTTTCCTGCTTGAAAAAATCGGTTAATCGTTTCAGTCTGGACCGATCCAAAAGCGACGAGGCGGGCATCGTCACAATTTCCACTCCGGCCGCATGAATGGAATCCGTGACCGCCCGGGCATCATCTTGGCGCAGCTTGATTATGACCGGGGCAACGTCATAATTGGAGGCGTGCGCGGCAAAGGTAGAAATCAGCTTCTGCGCACCACCCACTCGCAGCGAATCGACGACAATCGCCAGCCGAATCATTCCGGACCTCTTGTCTGCATCCCGACGCCAAGCACGCGCTTTCCACCCCGATAGATTCGGTCCCCGAGCAAAGAGCGGACGAGCGCGCCCAGTTTTTCCCGCGTCATTTCAAAGGGGTAAACCAGGAATGCGGCGAGCGCATACCCGATCCGCTTCCAACGCGGGAACGCCGATTGAATTGCGTACATGGCGCGGCGATAGGTGAAGTTGCTCCACGAGCGCGCCATCAAAAATGGACGGCGCCAGGCGGGCTCACTTTTTCGAATCGCGGCGCGCGAGACATGCCAATAGCTTGATAAGCGTTCCCAGCCGCGCTGGTGTGAAAGATTATCAGGGTGCCAGCGGTAGACCGTCAGAGGCTGTGGAATCACTGCTGCCTCGTACCGTTGAACCAAACGCTGCCAAAGCTCCCAATCCTGTCCCCAGCGGATCTTTTCGTTAAATAAACCGGCTTCTGCCAGCGCCGTGCGGCGCACCATCACCATGGATGGATTCCCCAGCACATTATGGACCAGGATCTCGCGGCGCAGCGTCTTCATATCGTGGGGCACTTTGCCGGAGATGCGAACGGTATCCTTGAGGACATTCCACCAGCGCGCAAATCCGCTGACCAGCGCCACTTGTGGATGTTCCAGCAAATAGTTGAGCTGCAATTCGGTCTTCTTTTCCAGCCATATATCGTCGGCATCGAGAAAGGCGATAAATTCGCCGCTTGTTTCACGGATGCCTTTGTTCCGTGCCGCGCCCGCACCTTCATTATGCTGTTGGATAAATTTGATCCCCTGTTCCGCAAACTCGGCGACCACGCGGCGCGTCGAATCGGTGGATCCATCGTCCACAACGACGATCTCGTCAACCAACCGGCTTTGATTAAGAATGCTCTTAATAGCCTCGGCAATGTAGGCTTCGCTGTTGTAAGCAGTAATCACAGCGCTGACACGTGCGCCACCGCGCGGTGTTTCCTTCTCCGTTGTCATTACGGCTTTCTTGCGATTCAGTGTGGAACGAAGAGTCATCAGCCCCTGTAACAAGGCGTCTCGGTCCATCCACCACATCACCAGGAAAAATGTCGCCGCCCCGAGGACAACCATAAGAATCAGCTGAAGAAGATCGGCCTGCGGCACCAATCGACGAATGAGATACAGAACCACCGCCATGGACATGGTGGCAGTAAAGGAAGGTGTGATGGCGTTGACCAACTCGCGGAAGGGATATTTCATGACATGATTGGCGACCAGCATATCCATGCTGATCGAAATGACCCCGATCACAATCTGTGCCGCGGCCACACCGACAATGCCCCAGCGGGTGGCATACCAAAGGATCGCCACTGCAATCGGCATTTTGACGAGCGCCAGCTTGTTCAAAATATCCGGCCGGCTGATAGCCTTATACAGCACACCGGGCACAAATCCCAATGCTGCCACGGCGAGAGCAATCGAGATAAAAGCGGTCGGCACAATTGCGGGACCCCATTTTTCGGAGAGGAACAACGGAATGAAGACAGGCGCCGTGAACGCCAAGCCCACGCCGAGCGGAAAGACAAACATCGAAATGAAGCGGATGTAACCGAAATAAAATTTCTGCATGCGCGGCTTATCGGTGGAGGTCATAGCCAAGGCAGGCAGCGAGACATTTCCGATGACGTAATTCAAACTACGAATCAGCAGCTCGGGGATACGATAGGACATGGTGTAATACCCGAGCGCAGCCGCGCCCAGCAGGCGGCCCACGAGGATATAGTCCACGTTGGTGCGCAGGGCGCCCGCTGTCTCGAGCAGAATAATATGAAACCCAAAGAAGACGATCGAGCGCGCCACTTCACGGTCGTAACGCCAGGTCGGTCGCCAGCCCGCCAATATCCAGGAAAGCAGCGAGCCGGTCGCCACGCCGAGCACTTGTCCCCAGACCAGGCTCCAGACCCCAAATCCCCACAATGCCAGCACGATCGAAACAGCGCCCTTCATGAAATTTCGGGTGATATCGGCAATCAACACCGTTTGAAATTTCATCTCGCGCTTCAACATCGTATCGGGGACCATGCCCAGGCCGCTCAACGGCAATGTCAATCCAAGTGCCCGAAACAGCGGCACAATTTCAGGAGATTGGAAGAAAACAGAAACGGGAGCAGCAATCAGCCAGGTAATTGCAAAACAGACCACGCCAAAGAGCATGTTGGCAATAAAGGCGGCATTGGCGGCCTCTTGCACCTTTTCACGGCGTGCGATCAGGGCCGTGTCGATGCCGGCCGAATTTAAAATATCTACGTACTGAATCACAATGAGACAGTACCCGATCAGACCAAACTGCTCGGGAAGCAGCAGGCGCGCCAAGATAATGGTGCTGATAAAGTTCAGCCCTTTTCCACCCAGGAACGAAAGGTAGGACCAGAAGACTCCTTTGACAGTCTTCTGGGTCAGCGAGGAGGTCGATTTTTCGTCAGCGAGGTTCATAAGAGGAAATCAGGCTCGGCTGTGTCCAGCTGTTTTCTTGTTCCGTTTGCAGTCGTTCAAGAATTACGGGCAGGGCATAAGAAATTCCGAGAAGTAAATAGAAATAGCGCGGATAGGCCGCGTGAACAAAGATCGCAGCCAGCATATAACCGGCAAATGCGATCGCAAACCCGGTTGCCATATGAGAATAATCGTCCATTCCAATTTCCCTGAATTTTCGAATGGCATAGAAAACCGAACGGAAGGCAAAAGCAACCATTAGTAAAAATACAGCCAACCCGACAAATCCGGTTTCGGCGGCAACTTCCAGATACAGGTTATGCGGCGACCGGTTGGAAGCCGAGGGTGCCAACCCCAGCGACTTTGTATACTCCTGGTAAAGTGATTGGAAGTTGTTCAGCCCGACGCCCAGGAACGGATGCCGAGTCACCATCAGCCAGGCGGTCAGGTTTTCGCTGGCACGACCCTGGATGGCGCGGTCTGCGTAAACGTTGATCTCGCCGCCACTTGTGGGCAGGATATCTTTCATCGACAGGACGCGCTCGAAGTAGGTATGCGGTGCAAACAGCAACACCACAATTCCGAACACGAGCACAGCAACGATCTGCGTAGGTTTCAAACGATAGATCCAGAAGAAAACAATCAACGAGAGCGCAAGCGCGACGGTGGCGCCGCGTGAGAAGGTGAAAATTACCGTGAGACCACTGAGAGCAGCACATAATGCCGCCAGAATTTTGATCAGCATGCTCTTATCGTGCACTAACCGTTCCACACCAAGTAAGGTCAACACAACCATCACTTGCGCGAAAAAGTTCGGGTCGCCAACCGGCCCCGAAAGGCGGTAATCGTTCGTCGGTCCAACGATGTTCATATATTCCGCGACTGCAAAACCACCATAATTACTTCGAAAATTCCTCGTAACGTACTGGTGTACGCTGATCGATCCAATGAATACGCCAATGACCAGCAAGGTATAGATTACATTCCGGAACTGTTGCGGTCTTTTGAGGAGCGCGACCACCACGATCGCGATCAGCGCATCTTTGACATAATTGCTGAGTGAATACATGACGGCATCCTTGTCGGGCGCGTACAGGAGCGAAGTAAATCCAACCAATCCATACGCCACAACCATCAGGGTCGGTAAAAACAAACCGCGCGGCCGTTCGCCTGCGATTGCCCAACGGATGAAAATAGCGATCAATAATAAAACAATAAAGGACTTGGCAATCGAGGGTGCGTTATAGTTATGGACTGCAATATCGGAGAAGCGGGTATAGGTGATAAAGACCAGCAGAAGCAATCCAAATTCCACCGAAGCCATGGTAACGACAAAACCAATCAAGCTTGCCAGACCCACGAGGACATACGCCGGATTGTCAAAATAATTGATCAACAGCCCGGCGCCTATACCAAACAACGCGGCAAACAATGCATAGGTAAGCGATGACAGCCGCGATGGAGCTGGATTTCCTTTTACCAACATGAAATTACTCTCCTATTGATCGGTGGTGGCTTTCTTCGGTTTCATCTTCAAAATTCGCCGGTAGTAGCCCATTCTCCAAATCAAGTATTCCATGAGCACACCCCAACCGGGGGCAAAGAACCGGCCGGAGGTAAGCACGACCAGTTCCTTTGCACCGGAATAGGCGATTTTTCCACCCATCGATTTCACCGTGGGACCGACATGAATATCGTACGGGATGCGCCCCTCGGCAAACAGGTGCAGAATCAATTTCTTGCGAATGGCATAGTTGCTTCCGCGGCTGGTCGGCGTGCCGAGTACATTCCTGCGTAGCCAGCGGCTGGCATGATGGACAAACATCCGCGCTTTGACGGAAATCCCGGGCGGCAAGTCGGTATACTCGACATGTGTGTAAGCCAGGTCGTAACCCTCTTCAAACTTGGTGATGTACCAATCGATTAGCGCCGTTGGGTTCGGAATGCGGCAATCCGCGTCAAAGAGCAGAATCTTTGGAGACTGTGCAATCCGGATGCCGGGAATGCGCGCTGCAATCGCCACGCCGCCCTCATGCTCGATGCGCGGGATGCCGAGCGTCACCAGGCCGGCGCGCCGGTAATTTTCGATTTCCTGCGGCGGGTTTTCGGGAGGGTAATTGTTGATAACCAGAACAATCTCGAGCCGTCTTCCGCCACCATACCGGCACAGGTCGGAAAGCAGGTGAGGAATATTATCCAAATCTTTCTGGGCATTGACCGGAACGACGATTGTCGCTTCCGGATAAAACGACCGGTTGCCGCGCAAACGCAAGATTTGTTCTTTGAGGGTGTCCAATTCGTGCTCCGCCATGGGATCTCTTACATCGCCTGGCTGGCTTTTAGCAAATACATGCCGTTATTCTTCTTCGCTACATCCAGCGCCCATTCGATGTTTTTGATCATGGTCTGCGCAGTATCACCGACACGATATTCGGCAATTCCGATCTGTGGATCGAGAAGTAGTTCCTCCCCGGAAACGTCGATCGCCACTGGATACGAAAGCGCCATGCGGACGCGCTCCATGGTATTCATCGCCGCTGTACCCGGCGTATCCGAGAGCAGCACGATGAAATCAAGCTCGCTCCAGCGACCAACGATGTCATTCCCCCGCAATTGATTTCGCAGGGTCTTGGTGACATGACGGAATACCTGTTGCAGAGTGGATTGCGGGAGCACTTTGCTGTACTCGGTAAGACCATTCAAGTGAACGACACACAGAGAGAAATCTTGCGCGGAAGCAAAAGCCACCTCAGAAAGTCTCTGCTCGAATGCCCGGCGGTTTAACGCCAGTGAGGAGTCATCCAGGTTGCGCTGGCGAACGAAGCCCTCGATCGGCGTACGTACAAGTTCACGCAGCAAAGCCAGCATGACGCCCAGGGCGAGGCCGACCACAAGCGCCACCCCTGCACTGCGCACCGGTTGCGGCGAAATAGGAGCCGCCGGCGCTGAGGCGGGATCGAGCACATTGAGATCGTAGACCTGGTAAAGACTGTGTACATATTCCACCGTGTGCTGACCGATGCCATTGGCAAGGGTATACACCACGTTGCGGTCGGGTCCGGTCACAGAGAATTCAATAATGTTCGCATCGGGCAGAGCAACCGCGCTGTATTTGTACTGGGAGAGGTCCACTCCATTGAGCTGAAGTAGATTGAGCGTCTCATTGTACATACGCTGGCTGTTGAGGATCTCTGCATACGTGGTGATGATCGACCGCTTATCGAGCGTGGAAAGACTATTCAGCAGATTGCTTCCACCGGTCACCAGAGATGGACTGGGCGAGACAACGAAGCGGGCCGTTGCCCGGTACGTTGGCGGCGTGAAATAGGACGCGACCAGCGCGGCAATGACTGTCGCCAGCGTGACGATGACAATAATCCACCAGCTTCTTTGTAACATGCGAAAATAAAGTTTGACTTCCATCTTCTTATTCCTTTCAATCTGGAATGGTTGAATGATTGCTTTAGGGCGTCTGCAAAATTAAATGAGAACGATCAAAAAGATTTGCCAGCTTTCGAACATTCGACGAGAGTTCGAACTCTTCCAGTACCCACTTCCGACCGAGGTCGGCTCTACGCGCCGCCTCCGCCGGGTTACGAGAAATTTCGGTCAGCGCCTCTACCAGGGCCGATACATCCTCGGGTGGAACAAGCCAGCCCGTTTCGCCCGGCCGCACGAGCTCCGGTACACCCGAAATCGCTGTCGCGACCACCGGAATGCCGCTGACCATGGCTTCCATCAATGCCACGGGAATGCCCTCCATCTTGCCGGTGTGTGTCACCACGGATGGCTGCACATAACAATTGGCAGTCCGCAAAAAGCGCGCGACCTCATCCTGGGTACGCGCGCCCAATAACTCGATCCGTCCCTCGAGCTGGTTCTCCTGGATGGCACGTTCCAAAACCGCTCGCAGGTCTCCTCCGCCGATGATCCGGCACTGAAAAGGTATCCCGCGTTTCAACAGCTCCGCGCAGGCCTTCACCAGGTAGATGTGACCCTTGTAAGGCTGCAAGCTCCCCACACTGATAATTTCCAGCTTGCCGGAACCATTGCCATTGGCTTGCTTTTTCAGTTGGTAATAGGATGGCTCGATCCCACAGCGCACAATTTGAGTCTTGTCGTTGACCCACGCTCCGAACCGGTCCGCCAGATATGTGCGGTTGAACTCAGAAATTGCGGAGATAAAAGCAGAGTCATGGAGTTTGGTGGCGAGCATGGACTTGTCCACAAAGATATCGTGCGCATGCACAGTTACACTGTAGGTGATGCCGGTCCATTGATTGATCAGCCAGGCAACCAGGGCGGGATGCGATGCATAATGGGCATGGATATGGCTGATGCCCTGTGCCTTGAATTCATCCGCCATCCAGGCGGCACGAGGGAATAACAACAGTGCCCGCGCCAAAAACTTTGGGCTGCGAATATTCTCGCGCACTACCCTTGCCAGCAGTGAAATGTATTGACGCGGCCGGGTTGCCATTTTCAAAAAATTGGATTTCCATAATCCAAGAGAAAGCCATGGCACCACATGTGCCCTCTTCAACCAGGGACGCGCCTCTTCGTGGATCAGCTCTTGCCGCTGGATGACAAGCGGATAGAGTTCAATCTGCCATCCCAGAGTTTCCAGGTGAATCATCTCACGCAGAATGAACGTCTCGGGCAGGTGAGGAAAACGAGAAACGATATACGCGACTTTGTTCGCCATGGCTTTTTCGATTAGTGCGCCCCTCGTTGCTGCAGGGCGGCCACAACAGTCAAAAGCAAGATTTGGATGTCGAGCCACAGGCTGGCACGTTCGATATAGGCAATATCCAGGCGCAAACGGTCATCGAACTCCAGTTGCGCGCGTCCGAAGACCTGCCAGAGTCCGGTGATGCCCGGTATGACGTCCAGCCGCGAGGTATGCCACAGTTCGTACGTTTCCGGACCAAACGAGGTGGGTCGCGGTCCGACCAGGCTCATCTCGCCGCGCAGGACGTTGATCACCTGCGGCAATTCGTCCAGGCTGGTCTTACGTAGGAACTTACCC
>DATHUN010000275.1:0-6807 GCA_035462205.1 Anaerolineales bacterium | reverse complement strand
TACCTTTTTTCAGCTTGGTCAGTTTGCCCAAGGCGACGCTACTTTGCAAACAAGCTTGCAGCTGCTCTTTGAGCTGTACATGCCTCTTTTTGTAGCACGATTAATTTTGCTTGCTGGTGCTCCGCTATGGATGGGATATGCCGTGTATCGTACGCATCGGCTAATGTCACCTCCACAGGAGCTTCTACCACCCGTTTATTTTTGCTGTCTGTTGATCCTTGTTGCCGAGATCATGGGGCGTTTCCTCTTTTATGCAACCCATATCCGCCTGGGTATTTGACACTGAAAGGTATTAAACATGACTATTCGAGTTCTTATTGCTGATGATCACAAGCTCTTTCGCCAGGGTTTGATCGGGCTGATGCGCACCCGTGAAGATCTCGTGGACGTGGTCGGGGAGGCAGCCACAGGCACCGAGGCCATCCAGTTGGCTGAGCAGTTGCATCCGAACGTGATCTTGATGGATATCTATATGCCCGAAATGGACGGCCTGCAGGCTGCCAAGGAGATACGTCATCGCTTCCCTGAAATTGCAATTGTTATGCTCACCTCCTCGGAGAGGGATGGGCATCTCTATGAAGCAGTTCAGATAGGAGTATCTGGCTATCTCTTAAAGAGCCTCGATGCGGATGAGCTTTTCAGCCTGTTGAGCGGAGTAGTCAAGGGGGAGATCGCTATGACGCGGGTGATGGCCGGGCGATTATTGAAGGCGGTTGCGTCCCGGGCGGCAGATAATGAAAAGGGAGAACAACCGCTGACGGAAAGGGAGCTATTCGTACTTCGCCTGGTGGCCAATGGGGCGAGTAACCCGGAGATCGCGGAATCGCTCTCAATATCCATCAATACAGTCAAGAGTCATTTAAAGAATATCCTGGAGAAACTTCAGCTTCAAAACCGCACGCAGGCAGCTACCTATGCCCTTAAACATGGATTGGTTTCTCCTGGCGACCATTAAGCTGGGAAATCTCATCCTTTCGGGTGAGGCGGAAGTACATAATGTAGTGATGCCACTGCTCTCCTTTGCCTGTATCCTGATAGAAAGCAATACAACTACTGCAGCGGATTCAGCTGCTAATTACGATCAGGAGAGTGCAAATGCAGATTGAAAAAATGGCCTACCATCCAACAAGTAGAGGGGCGGCTCTATGGTGGAGCAATATGAAATATTCAAAAGATTCCTTATGGAGGAATAATGACTAAAAAGAACTTCCTCACCGACACCTTGAATGACACAGTTCTCACGCGGCGAAGTTTCCTTAAATGGAGCGCGGCGTTGGGTGGCACTGCTGTAATGGCGGGCGGGGTAAATACTGGCCTAAAGGCTGTACAAGCGGCTGCCAAAACTGTTGCGAGTGAGGGTAAGTGGGTTGCATCTCCTTGCTGGGGAAACTGCGGCGGGCGCTGTTTGAACAAGGCATTTGTTGCCGATGGCGTCGTCACTCGCCAAAAAAGTGATGATACACACCTCGATAGCCCAGACTTCCCACAACAGCGCGGTTGTGCACGTGGGCGTTCACAGCGTATGCGCGTTTTTGGGGCCGACCGCCTCAAATATCCCATGAAACGGGCGCATTGGGCGCCAGGTGGTGGGGACAAATCGCTGCGTGGCAAGGATGAATGGGTACGCATCTCATGGGACGAGGCACTCAATATCGTTGCCTCCGAGATCAAGCGCATCAATGAGAAGTACGGCCCCGCTTCGATCATGTGGGGAACGAACGCGTTAGCGGCGGCAGGTGGCTATGTAAATACCTGGGGCTCGACCTCATCAGGGACCTGGCAATTTACCTCGCCAGCGGTCATCGGTGATTATGCCAAAGCAGGTGTCGACCGACTGGAGATGCGCAAGTCAAAACTGATCGTCATGTGGAGTACAGATCCGATCAGTTCGAGCGGCGGGAACATTGCCTATAACTATTTGCAGGCCAAAAAGGCTGGGGCGAAATTCATCTTCATCGATCCGTTTTACAGTAACTCGGCACGCGTACTTGCCGACGAGTGGATTCCCATCCGGCCGGGCACGGATACACCCATGTTGCTGGCAATAGGCTATGTACTCATCACGGAGGATAACCCAACCACCAACCCATTGATCGACTGGGATTTCATGAGCCGTTGCACCATTGGTTTTGATAAAAACAGTCTGCCAGAAGGTGCTGACCCCGAAGAAAATTACAGGGACTACGTGCTTGGCCTGGATAAGAACGGGAAACCGGCGCCTGAGGGACACAAGAACTATCCTGCCAAGACCCCTGAATGGGCATCCGAGATCTGCGGCGTAAAACCGGAAAAGATCCGCTCATTTGCGATCGAGCTGGGCCAGACCAATCCTGTGGCATTCATGGAAAGCGACGCCTCAGCCCGTATCAATAACGCGCAATCCATTGGCCAGGCGTTTGTGGCTATCGGTGCGATGATCGGTTCCATCGGCGTCAGCGGCGGTGGTATTGGCCGCACACGCCATGGCACGGCTGGAAATGACGGCACGAACCTGATCACGCTTGGCAAGGCTGGAACGGTACTCGAGCCAGCTGAAAACCCGGTCAAAACCAAGATCAATAACAACGAGATCTGGGATGCAGTCCTTACCGGCAAGTACACCGATGGTGTCGGCCCTAAGAAGGATGTCAATATCCAGATGGTCTATCACACCAAGGGCTCACGCTTGCAGACCACGGTCGGACAAGCTAAAGGCATCGAGGCGATGCGCAAGGTCGAATTTGCGCTCTGCCAGGATTTCCACCTCACAACCGGCGCCCGTTATTCGGATGTAGTGCTGCCCGTGACGACCCAGTGGGAACGCGCCGGCTATCTCGCCACCCCGAATCGTGAAGCCGTCTTCTGGGCCAGCCAGGTCATCGAGCCTCTCTTCGAGGCAAAAGACGATGACTGGATTGATCAGCAGCTCGGCCTTCGATTGGGCGTTTATGATCCAAATAATGCTGAGATTTCGCTCAAACAACAGAACTTCAATCGTATTGCTGGTGCAACGGTCCTGACAGAGGATGGCAAAACGACTGAACCGCTTGTAAGTATTACCCAGGCTGATCTCGATGCATTAGGTGTTGAAGGTGAACCACAGGCCGGGCGCATCCCGATCATGGAGTTCAAGGATGCCGGCACCTATCAGCTTCCGCGAAAAGAAGGTGACAACTACACCTATATCGGACTCAAGTCGTTCCGTGAAGATCCTGTGGCGAACCCGGTGAAAACCGAAAGCGGTTTAATTGAACTGCATAGCAAGGCATTGGCCGAAACTGTCAGCGCACTTGGTTGGACAACGATCCGACCGATCCCGGCTTACATTCCGCCTGAACGCGGCTACGAAGCCACCTTCAGTGACTGGAAGAAGAAGGTTAAGGGTCCATATCCGCTGCAGATGTACAACAAGCACTACTTCAGGCGCAGCCACTCTGAATTCGATAACATCCTGCAATTACGTGAGGCATTCCCGCAGGAATTCACGATGAATCCGATCGACGCGGAAGCGCGCGGTATCAAGAATGGTGACATGGTAAAGATCACCAGCTCTGAAGGCAGCGCGATCCGGCCGGTGCTTGTGAGTAATCGCATAATGCCAGGTGTCACACAACTGCCACATGGCGCATGGACAGAATTCGATGAGAGCCTGGGAGTCGACAAGGCGGGTTCCGACAATTACTTGGAAGCAGGTGTCCCAACGGTAGAAGGCCACAGCGGCTTCAACTCTCAGAACGTCGAAGTTGAAAAGTGGAACGGGCCAAGGCTAGTGCCAGATGCACAGTGGCCTCAGCGCATTCCCTTAAAGGAGGCATAGAAATGGCAAAGCAACTTGGTTTCCACTTCGATGCGAGCGCATGCACAGCTTGTAAAGCCTGTGCAATAGCCTGCAAAGATCGAAGCAACCTGCCAGTAGGTATCAACTGGCGTAGAGTATACGAGTATGGCGGCGGCGGATGGATTGCAGATTCCACTCATAAAGATCTGATGGTCCCCAGCAATGTCTTTGTGTACTCACTTTCAGTGTCCTGTATGCACTGCGAAAAGCCGATCTGCACTGAGGTCTGCCCGGTATCTGCGATCACCAAGCGTGACGACGGTGTCGTGCTGATTGATAAAGAAAAGTGCATTGGCTGTCGTTACTGTGAATGGGCCTGCCCCTATGGCGCACCTCAATTCAACGAAGAAATGGGTTACATGACGAAGTGCGACTTTTGTCAGGACCTGCAAGCCAAGGGACAGAATCCCGTTTGTGTGGATGCCTGCGTAATGCGCGCCCTTGAGGTTGGTGAATTGGATAAATTACAAGCGAAATTTGGCAATCTCTCAGCCATTGAGCCATTGCCAAGCTCTGATTTGACGTCACCTTCCGTGGTGATCACACCTCACAAGCATGCTCAAGCAAGCGGCCAGGGGACGGGCCATATCCTGTCCTTGGAGGAGAGCTAAAATGAACGTTAATGAATGGGCGCTTTTGACTTTTACGATCCTGGGACAATTGGCAGCTGGCGCACTGCTGGTACTGATGGTTGTGCGTGCCTATGCAACCGCAAAGGCTGGACTCAAGGAAGCTGACCGGATGACGGACGGCCCGTTGTTCATAGTTGTCCCAATTATGGGATTGGCCTTGCTGGCATCGCTCTTGCATCTAAATAATCTGGGAAACATTTTTAAGGCAGTTCCTAACCTGGGTTCCTCATGGTTGAGCCGCGAAGTGGTTATTTCAGTGGCATTTGCGATCGTAGCCGCCCTGTTTACCCTGCTGCAATGGCGCAAGATTGGCTCGAGCGGTATGCGAACTCTGGCTGGCTGGATTACAGCAGTGATCGGCCTGGTGCAAACCTACGCAATGGGCATGGTGTATATGATCCGCTCGCAGCCGGCGTGGAATACACTTGCTACTCCAATCACGTTCTTTGTAACTTCTTTGTTGCTGGGAGTTCTGACTGTCGCTGTTGCTTTGTTGGTCAATTACAATGCAAATCTCAAAAAAGACTCGCAGTTTGCCGAAAAGCAACTTGAACTGTTACGCGGTGCTCTTCAGGGAATCGCAATCTCTGCCATCGTCCTGCTGGGAATCGAGTTTCTGGTTCTTCCGGTCTATCTGGCATATCTGGCTACACAGGGAACCGCGGCGCTGGAAAGCCTCAAGATGATGACCGGCACCTATGGGGTCGCACTGGTGATCCGCCTGCTGTTTGTCTTTGTTGGGGTGGGTCTGCTCGCGGCTTACCTGTACCGCGATGCGTCTTCCGCTGGCAAGGAAAAGGCGATGATGTCCCTGGTTTACAGTGCTTTTGTTTTGGTGCTGGCTGGGGAAGTGATGGGACGCTTCCTGTTCTACGCTACCCACGTAAAGATTGGTCTGTAGCCCGGATCAGGGCGAGAATTATTTGGGGCGGGTGGAACTTGTCACCTGCCCCAAATTGCTTGAAGTAAAAATCTGCGATTCAGCCGGGCTCTGCTGGAAAATGTAGCCTCATCAAATTGTTCTGATTGGTTATGTTTATCACCTACTTTATCGTTATTTCACCACTGTATATTATTCCCTGTACCTAGTACGATGGAGAAAAGGATGAATACGATTGATTGGAAAGTAACGTTGATGGGAGAGGTGCTCTTGCTAGGGGTGCTGAGCAAGACGATCCAGTCTGACCCGGAGAGGGAATGGTTACAGCCATTAATTGATGAAGACATCTTCTCTGAATCACCCATGGAAAGCAATCACCCAGATGTTGCGGCTGGCTTGCAGCTTTTGCAAACATGGGCTCAGGCGAGCGGAGACAGTATCTCCGATCAGGAATTGACAGACTTAAAGGCAGATTACGTACGATTATTTGTGGGGGTAGGAAAAGTCATCGCACCTCCCTGGGAATCAGTTCACTTGAATGAACAGCGCATGATTTTTCAGGAACAAACCCTGCAGGTTCGCGAGTGGTATCGCAGTTTCGGTGTTGAATCAGAAAAATTGTATAGGGAACCTGATGACCATATTGGCCTGGAACTTTCATTCCTTGCCCATCTTGCGACCCTTGGTCTGCAAGCATTGGCAGAGAATGATGAAAATAAGTTTGAACGAACCGTGCAAGCACAATGCCAGTTCATTTCTGAACATCCACTGAAATGGGCGCCGCGTTGGTGCCAATTGGTTGAAGATAATGCCAAAACAAATTTTTATCGTGGTTTGGTAAAAGTGATACGAGGCACTCTGTTTTCTCTGGCGGAGAGCCTCGATGTACAAAGATTGGATATAGAAACCTCTTGAGTCTGCTTAATGCCGCCGAACGGCTTGCTTCCATAGACCGTTCGCAAATCGTCCTGGATGCAAAATACTGCCTGTATTCGCTGGATCAGTATTCAGAATGCGCGGCATGCTTTAATGTCTGCCCGGTCGAAGCGATCACAATTGGCAAGCCTCCATCGCTCAATGCTGAACTTTGCCAGTCCTGCCTTGCCTGCATTCCTGCCTGTCCAGTCGGTGCCTATCGCGCCGACGATGCTGTTTCGAATTTGCTTAATTGCGTCACGCATGTGGAAGACCAGTCTGTTGAGCTGCTATGCGAACTTCATCCTCAGCCTGAAACCGGCTCTGATTCTGAAGCGATTGGAATTCAGATCCATGGATGTCTCGCCGGCCTAGGGTCGGGTGCCTATCTGACTCTGTCCACTGTAGGACTCACCCGTATTGTTTCCCGAACAGACACCTGCCACGCCTGTAAATGGCAGACTCTGACCCCGGAGATTCACCGCCAGGTAGAATGCGCGAATCGCTTTCTTTCGGCATGGGGCAAAAGCAACACAGTTACCTGCGCAGATGAAATTGAATCG
>DATHUN010000274.1:0-10748 GCA_035462205.1 Anaerolineales bacterium | reverse complement strand
GATCGGAAACCAGAGATCGGATCTTCTCCTCCGCCTGAATTCGTTCGGTGACGTCTGTCGCAATGATCGCAATCCCACTCGCATCGTCTGCCCGCAGCTGGAAGAACGATAGCTGAACCGGGACACATTCGTCTTTTCCGTGCTGGAGACAGAATTCGCTGCGCAAACCCTCTCGCCCGGCCTCCCGAAACATGGTCTCGAAGTGCTGTTGCTGGTCGGCGGCAATCAAATCCTGCAACCGAACACCGATCAACTTTTCAGCGTCCATCCCTACCATTTCGGCAAAGCGCGGATTGCAGTAAAAGATCGTTCCATCGGGGATCAGAGTCACCGCACCTTCGTTCATGGACTCCACCATCCGGCGATAGGGAAAATCTGCCTCATTGAGTGTAACCACTTGCACGCCGTTTTCACGTGTGACCACAAATGCATCAACCATATACTGGCGGATGGCACGCAGGGTTTCCTCTGTTTCCTCCAGTCGATTCTTTAGCTCACTTGCGTCTTCTTGGACTTGCAGGTTGCTTTGGGTTTTCTTAGGCATACTCAACCTTTCGGGTTCTTGGCAGAGGCTGAAATCACTCCTGTTTCAGATACCCCATTTATTTCTCTTCACGCACATCCAGCCCGACGAGAACTCGTTCTGTATTGGAGAGATCGCCAATGATCTTCTTGATCGGTGCAGGTAATTTCCTTACCAAGGTAGGGATCGCAAGAATCTGGTCGCCACTGGCGAGTTGCGGCTCCTTAAGCAGATCGATCACCTCGATGTGATATTGGCCATTCAGATGCTCTTCACAGATCTTTTTCAAATTGGCAAACGCTGCGAGACTCTTGGGGGTTTGTCCAGCAACATAAAGCCGCAGTTCATAATTCTTTTTGGTGCGTTCGGGTCGAGCAGGTGACTTTGGTTTTGCCATTTCCGTTCTCCTTCTTGCAACTCTGTAGTAAGAATGGCTTGAAAACAGATAGGTCTATTAACGGAGTTTCTAGGATCCGCCGGATTCCGTCCGATGTCCGGAGAGATCGAGGGCGCCGAGCTTGATGCCTTCGTCGGTCAATTCAAACGAGCGGATTTGACGCGAATGTGCCATGCCCCGTGACTTGAGGACAAACAAGCCGCGATGGCGTTCCCCATTTCTCTCCAGGTTGCGCAGGCTGATCCAGGTATCGATCAGGGACGAGACACCCACAACCGTCTGATCCAACTCTTCTCCCTCTGAGGTATAGGTGGTGAAAAGAGCGGTAATCTGGTTCATCTTCAAAAAGTCGATGATGCGGGTTAGGGCGGCTTTGACTTCACCAATACTGCCAACGGCGAAAAAGTCGGTGATCGGGTCGAGTACAACAACCTCCGGCTTAAACTGCTTGATCAGGTCGTACATGGTCACCAGATGCATTTCGAGCCCATAGATGGTGGGGCGGGCAACGTGAAATTGCAGCAAGCCCTTTTTCACATGCGGTTCCAAATCAATGCCTATCGAGTGCATGTTGCGCAGGATTTGATCGGTGGATTCTTCAAAGGCGAAATACAAGCAGCGTTCGCCGCGCTTGCAGGCCGCATCCACGAATGCTGCCGACAGGCTGGATTTGCCTGTCCCAGCCGTACCGGAGAGCAGAATGGTGCTGCCTCGATAAAACCCTTTGTCTCCCAGCATCTCGTCGAGCGCCTTGACACCAGTGGATATCCGTTCCGAAGATGCCTTGTGCTCCAGCCCGAGCGAGGTGATTGGCAATACGGAGATGCCGTTTTTGGTGATCAGAAAGGGATACTCATTCGTGCCATGCAGGGTGCCGCGATATTTGATAATCCGCAATCGCCGGGTGGACATCTGCTCGTTCACACGATGATCGAGCAGGATGACACAATCGGCGACATATTCCTCTAGACCAAAACGAGTCACGGTCCCTTCGCCGCGTTCGGCGGTAATCACCGCGCTCACACCCTTGTCCTTCAGCCAGCGGAACAGACGCTGTAATTCTGCCCGCAGGATTGCCTGGTTCGGCAATGCGGAAAAGAGCACCTCGACCGTATCGAGTACCACTCGCCTGGCGCCAATCGAGTCAATTGCGTGACCCAGCCGGATGAACAATCCCTCCAAGTCATACTCACCAGCTTCCTGGAACTCAGTACTTTCTACCCGTACCGAGTCAATGATCAGTTTCTTCTGCTTGATCAGCTTCTTGAGATCGAAGCCAAGTGAGGCGACATTTTGTGCCAGCTCTTCGGCATTTTCCTCGAAGGCTATAAAGACCCCCGGTTCATCGTATTCCATAGCCCCATTGACAAGAAACTCGATCGCAAAGAGCGTCTTGCCACAGCCTGCGCTGCCCGCCACCAGTGTCGGTCTTCCCTTGGGCAAGCCACCACCGGTGATCTCGTCCATGCCGGGAATCCCCGTTGGCGATTTCGGAAGGAGCTTTACTTGTTGCTTGCGTGGTCTGGATACTGCCACAAAAATCTCCTCGAAACTAAATTTCAATATATTTCTGCGAAGAACACAGTATTCGGTTGTTGCGGCTTCTATTGTATTCTACTATTTGGCGATGCGAAGGTGCATTTAGAGTGTAGCCCGAAACCCAAACCACATTATATGCACAGCATTTCTTAAAATCAATAAATATTCATAAGCAATAATAAAAAGCCGACCGACGGTCGGTTCGGCATAAAAGTTGCCATGTGATTGTCTAGCGGAACTGGGGAGCCAGTTCTTCGCCCAGCCGCACCACTTCCCTGGCAAGCAGGTCAAAATCGTCCTGGCGGCTGCGGTGGTTGGCGATGGCGATCCGCAAACAGTAGCGACCCTGGAGGGTAGTGTAGGAAGGGGCGGCAATGCCCTGCTCATGAAGTTGAATGAGAATTTCTTTATTCAGCGTATTCAATATCTCTTCGCTCAGCCCACCCGGATTGAAGCGGAAGCAGACAATGTCCATGCCGACCGGCGCCATCAGCTCCAGGGCTGGATCATTCTCTACCAGCTGACCGAAATAATGCGCCTGCTCGACATTGCGGGCGATCATCCGTCCGAAGCGGTCCAGGCCGTGTTCCTTGATCGTCATCCACACTTTGAGGGCACGGAACTGGCGCGAAAGCTGCAGACCATAATCGCTGAACCAGTGACCGGCCGCCAGCCCGCGTGACTCGTGCGCCAGGTAATCGGGAGTGAGTGTGAACGTCCGGCGGTGGGCATCGCTATAACGGACCAGGACGCAGCCGGCCTCGAACGGCACGTGCATCCATTTGTGAAGGTCGAGGGCGATTGAGTCCGCCCGCTCTATGCCAGACAGCTGGGTCCGCACGTTTTCAGCCAGGATTGCAACCGCGCCGATGGCTCCATCCACATGGAACCAGAGATCCTCCCGTTCGCAGAAATCTGCCAACGCGTTCAGATCGTCAACGGAGCCAGTGTTGATCGTGCCCGCCGTGCCAATCACACAGATCGGATGGTATCCTGCGGCGCGGTCGGCAGCGATCGCGTTTTCCAGGGCAGTCAGATCGATGGTATAGTCCTGGTGGACAGGAATCTTGCGGAAATAGTTGTTCCCAATCCCCAGCAATTCGGCCGCCTTCTGGTTGCTGCTGTGCACTTCCACCGAAGCATAGACGGTCAGTTTTTGCTGGGCATCCTGCATCCCCTGCTCACGGACGTTGAAGCCAGCTTTTGCATTTCTCGCCACCGAGAGGCCGACAAAGTTTGCCATCGAGCCGCCGCTCACCAGAATTCCACTCGAGTCGCTTGGAAAGCTAAGGATTTCTTTCATCCAGTCAATCACCTGCGCCTCCACCAAGTTTGATACATGGTTGCCGCCCCCTAAATTGGAGTTCATGATGGATGCCAGAAAATCGGCCAGGGCACCGGTGACCGTCCCATTGCCCATATACCATGCCCAAAAGCGCGGATGGATATTGCCCATGGGATAGGGAAGTATGTTCTCCACGAATTCCTGATACACCCTTTCTGTATTGGATGGTTCGTGGGGAGCTTCCGCTTTGAAGCAATCTGCTACCTCTTCCGGCACTGGCTGCCACACCGGGCGCTCGCGAACGGTTTGCAGATAGGTGAGCGCATCATCCACCATGTGGTGAGCGAGGGCACGCATGTCATCCCAGTTTTCAGGATCGAGCGTTTCATAAGGCTGCGAGTGATCCATTCAAGTCTCCTTCACTATAGATAAGATTTTGGAGTCTAATCTAAGTTAATAACCATGTCATTCTGAGCGACACGCTTCGGGGGGAGCGAAGAATCTCGGTTTACAGAATAAGTTATCGAGTAATCTGAGATTCTCCTCGCACCTGCGGTTCGGGGGTGTCATCGCTTCGCTCCTCACACTGTCACGGTGTACTTCAGAATGACATATAGATGCTGGCAATCTTACTTCAAAAGCAAAATAGATAGAGCGCAACGTAGCCTAACAGAAATCGTGACCATTCAGGGTTCCGTTGGGTCACTATACATTACATGGGAACCCATTCTACTTGCAAGGTGTAATAAATACAAAGTGACCTTGCTGACGAATTCACCAAGCTATCTCAGAGTTGCCTGGAAAAGTGCGCTTGCCGCGGCATTGTGTCTCGGTTTGCCGGCCGGGCTTAGTCTCTGGCTGCTTCTTTTTCAGCAAATCAACCATTCCGCTCTGGTTGCATCCCTTGTTCAAATTTTTCAAGCTCATGGTCTGTACCGGATCTACATCCTCGTCTTAAGTTCGCTCCTGTGGAGTTACCTGCTTGGACGAATCAGCAGATACCGTCCATGGTGGCTGCTTGCGGTTGCCAGTGCGGTCGGCATTCTTGTAGCCTGGTTCTCGCCTCTATCGAATATCGATGGGATTTTGTATAACTACCGCCCTGACCTACCGATTCATCTGAATTACGCGGCTGCCATGGCTGGCATGATAGGAAGCGCCACACTTTTTGTTGGACTCGCCTATGGTCTCGCTCTGCGAAATATCAAAGCGGCTTTGAGCATGGGTTTCTTGACGAGCCTTATCTCTGTGCTGACCCTTTTGTTGACCATCTTCTTATTTGATCGATTTGGCATTCGTGTGGGGACGGGGAATTTCGCCATGTCCAAAGTGACCGTAGCAGGTTTACTTACATCTTCCATCACAGGCGGCACGGTATTGGGACTTACGTTCAGTCACTTTGTTGTGGAGGCAAAATCCCAGCGGGTGGTGCCTCCATTAGAGTCTGATACCATCCCTTAGCAAGATCAGAGGCATGAACATACAAGCGTATGTTAATGGCAACTGCTCGAAAACCACAGAATACATTCCGGATCGCCTGGCAAAGCGCGCTTGCGGCAAGTCTTTGCCTGGGGTTGCCGGCGGGATTAGTGTTCTGGCTGGCGATTCTTCAGCACGTCAAGCCCAACCCGATCGTGGAAAAGTTGGCGTTTGTTTTGCTGCAACATGCACAATCAGACTTAATCGGAGCATTGATCGGGGCATTTCTATGGGGGATCTTTCTCAGCAGGATCAGCGGTTATCTCAACTGGTGGTTACTGGTGGCGGCAAGCATGCTTGGTATCTATTTCGGTCGGCGGTTGTTCTGGATCGTCTATGTTTGGATCCATTATGATTTCAGCGAAGTACCACCTCATATATCTCTAGCAATCCACCTGGTGGGACAGATTCTGAGCGTCACATTTTTCACGGGCTTAACACATGGCTTGCTATTACGAAGCTGGAGAGCGGCGATAACTCTTACTCTCGCTACCAGTCTTATATCTGTGCTGGCAGCGACTGTGACGTATATTATTCTGGATCAACTGGGTCTCCACATAGGAGGGGGAAATTTCGTCATGCCGAAAGTTGCCGCGGTTTGTACAATGGTTTCTGCCATTTTGGGCGGCATGGTGTTGGGAGTCGAATTCACCCGGCTTGCGAGAGAAAACTTGGTGGGGGATTCAAACCGATAGAAGGCAGCGATCAACAATTCTACACGGATGTAGAGGAGTGGTCGCAGATAAAAAGCCAGGCGCCTTCGATCTGTCTTAGCTGAACCGTGAAAAAGCCTTTGGAGGTCTCGTTGCCACTCACCAGCATCCAGCGACCGAAAGCGATGGCGTCTGAAGGGGTCAGCACATCGATTTCCAATTCCACTAAAGTAAGTTTGCCCATTTGTTGCGGCGTGGAAAAGCGGGCCTTGTACGCTGCTACAATAGCCGTTTTGCCGCGTGTCAGAGAACCACTCGAGATCCAGATGGTCTTACTGGAATCCCAATAACTTGCCAGGTAACCATCCAGGTCGCCACGGTTCCACGCCGTAAGTCCAGCTTCAAAAACGTTGCGGATGGCGATTTCGGTGTTCTTAATTTGTGTGGCGGATATTTTTCTCAAAGTTGTCCTTGTAGATTTTTAAAATGCGCTGATTGACTCTGTACATTGCGTGATGGGGCGTAGGAGGAGAACCTCTGGTTGGAAGGCATCCAGCTCAAGTTCAGAAGCATCCCCGAAAACGCGCAGCCTCCCACCACGCCCGCCCCGCTGCTCCCGGCACCGGTTGTTTGGTGCCGAAGTCCGGGACCTTGTGTTGGGAGGCATTTTCATTTGGCTATCCGGTCTTGTCTCAAGTTTCACAAGAGAAACTCTTATGGGAAACTGAGGGTCGAAACCATTTGCAGAACAACTGCCCGACTTTCCGCTGTTGCATCAGTCGTGTACACCTCGCCCGTAAAGGTAGTATTTTCTAGTGGTTGGCCAGCCAAACTCCATAGTTCTGTTCCATCTTCCCTTTGAGTATGACAAGCGGACAAGGTCCCTTGTGCTACGGCGATCGGTTGGTAGCCTTCGGGACACGCGCCACCAAACCCAATTCCCCACAGCAACTCCACTGCTCCTTCTGGGCCTTTCAAAATTATATGATGCCTCGTACCTGCGACTTCGTCAGGCAGGTCTTCCTCTTGCCAATACGACGGGTATTGTATGCTAAAACCAACGTCTGCATTCGTGTACGTTTTCCAGGAGGCATCCACCTTGGAGGCAGGTGCTTGCGTGGCACTAACCGTTGGTGTAGGAGAGGTGGATTGTGGATTCTGTGCAAACGAACTGCACGACGCTAGCACCATTACAAAGAGAAAGAACATGGATCCTTTTCTCGTTTTAATACTCCTTAAGAAATGTCTTTGGATTACGCCGCCCAACTTGCGCATCTTCAGCGCGGGCTCGCTGTATTGCATGTCTTCACCGTAAAATTTACCCACCTTTAACGTAGCGGGGTTTTGTTTCTTGCTCATTTCAGTTTCTCCTTTTGGCTTTGCAGTCCGAGCGCGGCCTGCTTGAATTGACCCCAGTTTACGCGTCTGGTGGCTGCAAAAGTTGACATTAATTGACAAAAAGGGTTGACTCTTTTGTTATCCAAAAGGAGAAGGTCATTACAAGTTTATCCGGAGCAACTTTCTCTTTCAGGAAGACGCTTATTGCAGGTGGCTTCCATTGCCAAAACCTGGGGCTATCTTGGATAGGACTTCGTTAACTGTCTGCTCAATCGTCCATTCGCTTGAGTCCAGGACAATCCAGCCATCTTTCGGCATCGAGTCGAGGAAGTTATAGATCGCAGGTACGTATTTAATATGCTCCAAAGGCCCACCTCGTTGTTTGATTCGTTCGATTACAACAGGCGCTTGGGGGTATAGCAAAACGCGATGAACTTCTGGAATTTCAAAAAGTGCCGCATACTGCTCAATAAAATTGGGTGGGGCACAGACGTCATCAATGACAACATCCACGCCCTGATTGGCATATAAGTTAGCCATATGGATTGCGGTGGAACGCGCCATCTGAAATTGTTGCATTACTTCTTCCGTAAAAATACCACCTTCCGGTCTTGCATAACCTTTCACCATCTTTCCGCGAAGTTCATCAACTTGTATAAAAAGACATTTTGGAAAATGCTTGGCTACCAGATACCCGACTGTGCTTTTCCCTGAACCAGCCATTCCTGTGATGAATATGATATTGTTCAAAGGATGCCGCCTGTTTTTATCGTAGCAAAGACGAAGCTTGCGCTTGAAACTGCGTAATTGCATCAAATACACCAAGACCGATGCCCTCCAGGAGCTGATCGAGCTCAAGCATATTGTGCGCCAGGAAGATGAGCACAGAGTTGTTGCTGGGATCGGCTCGCCACCAACCTCCGAAAGCGCCGGGCCAGCCAACAGCACCCATCCCACCGCCACAAGGTTGTGGCCCTGCTTTTAAGGGATCAAGTACCATTGCAACACCCAGCCCGTATCCATGTCCAGCGTTGAGCATGGACCTAGCTTTTACGAGTTGAGTCTCGCTCAGGCAGTTGGTCACCATCCGTTGAAAAGTCTCAGGTTGCAATAAACGGAAATCATTGACAGTGCCAGTATTTAAGAACATCTGCGCGAAAGTAAGATAATCGTCCACTGTTGACCAAAGCCCTTGTCCACCAGAGACATAAGCCATCCCTTCAGGTCGTTCAGGCAGGAACGAGTCACCCGGACCCGTGAGACGCTTACAGAGTTGACCAGCATCATCAAATCCGTACGCTGCAGCTCGCCGCTGTTGCTTCTCAAAAGGAACCGTAAAGCCGGTGTCATGCATGCCAAGCGGGTCGAAGATTCGGCGTTTGAGTACGTCACCTAGCGGCGCATCCTCCATACGTGCAATGAGCAAGCCCAGCAGATCGGTTGAGTGACCATAGTGAAATGCCGCTCCCGGTTGATCGATCAAAGGCAGTGCGGCGAGTCTGGCAATCCAATCATCCGGGAGCACTTCACTGTCAATCGTGCCGCCCAGCGCCTCTTTATGTGCCTTTGCAATGGGGCCAGAATGCCAGTCTCCATACGTTAAGCCTGAACGGTGAGTCAGCAAATCTTCAAAGGTAATGAGTCGCTCTGCCGGATCCGTCTGATCAAGCGTGCCTGTAGACGAGCGCAGGACACGCATCTGCGAAAACTCCGGTGCCCAACGTGTAATCGGATCGTCCAACGCGAACCGACCTTCATCAAATAACATAAGCGCCAGCGTAGATGTAATCGGCTTTGTCATGGAGGCGATGCGAAACAGTGTATTCCTCTCAATTGGCAGATTAAGTTCTATATCCCTCCAGCCTATACCTGTTGCCTGTATTACCTTGCCATCCTGCCAAACCAAGGTTGCTGCACCAGCAAGACTGCCATCATCGACCATGTTGTGGATAGCATCGGTGATTAGTTCTTCTCCCATAAACTTTCTCCTTACAATGATTTGATTCTAGAGTGGTTTTTACACTACCGATACTATCGATGTGCGCCCAACGGTGTGCGGCCTGCCCCGCATGCTGTCTGCGTGGTACCCGTCGCGCTGGCATGGGCGTGACGAGATAACGCCATTTTGCCGGAACCAACTTCAAGCCACGCAAACTGCCAGAAAACGCACCGACTCCCACTATGGCAGCCCCGTCGCTCTTTCGGGGATGGGCTGCATTATCCCGATGCACCCTGCCCCGGTTGTTTGGTGCCCGGATCCGGGGCGCTGTGTTAGGCTGCTCTTCCCTGCCTTGTTCGATAGCGAAGGTAAACCTCACCGTTGCCAAAGCGGCGTTCGTCCAAAAGCTCAAGCTCCAATCGGACATTGTCAGGGAGCGCTGCTTTGCCGCCTCCCACGATGATCGGTTTGATGAATAGGTGACACTCATCGATCAACCCTGATCGAAACGCCTGGGCAGCCAGCTCAGCACCGCCGATGTGGATATCCTGTTTGACGCTCTCTTTCAGTCGTCGAATGGCTTCTGGATCGAAGTTTCGCTCGATTTGCGTCTTGCGCGTGGATACAGTCTCCAACGTCCTGGAGTATACGATTTTGTCCGCGGCTTGCCAGACCTGCGCGAAGTCGCGCATGAGTGGAGACTGACCGGCTAGGTTGGGGTCGGTCTCCCAAACCATCATGCTCTCATACGTTCGCCGTCCGTAGAGATGCGTGCCGTCTGCGCGTATGAGGTTAGTGATAAATCTGAATACTTCCTCGCTTGGGTCTGTCCAGTCAAAATTGCCATCCTTGTCCTCGGTGTAGCCGTCGAGTGACGTGTTCGTCGTGTAGATCAAATAAGCCATTCTGGACCTCCTTTTAGAAGTAGTACCTGTAATTCAAATCCCTTTAACAAACCGCGCGAATGGCTTAAGAGCCACCTAACGGCTGGCATTACCCGTCCCGCTAGCACGCTGATGATGGTTGCGAAGCACACTGGTGAGTGATCGCATGGGGGACGAGATAATGCCGCTTTGCCGGATCCAACTTCAAGCCACGCAAACTGCCTGCACCCCGTCTCGGGCCGACGCCTTCAAGGGGTGGACGGCCTTGCCACAGGTGAAAACGCGCAGAGTCCTACCACCATTGCCCCGACGTAGTTTGCCGGGGATCGAGTGCATTACCCCGATGCACTTCCAGGACGCTGTGTTGATTGGCGCTAGCATTTTAAGAATCACCGGTTGTGCTCTCCCTAGTATTGGAAGGATCTGTAAAGATTACGTGTCTTATGCCAATGTCTTTTCCATCTTTATAATTGGCAAGGATGCTTTCCTTTGAGGATGGTTCTGTAAATTCAGGCGGAATTGGCTTCCCGAATCCACTCATTGAGGTAACCGCTATATGGCTTGAACGCTTCCAAGGCTCAAGAAGATCGGGGTGGAGGGAATCCATATAAAGCGTTGCTCGAGTTATGACTTGCCTCAATAACCTCGTTAAGAATGCCCTGGCGTGAAATTGATGTCAAAATCCCAATCGATTCGAAAGCTGCAACTGAC
>DATHUN010000273.1:0-5483 GCA_035462205.1 Anaerolineales bacterium | reverse complement strand
ACCGCTACGGGATTCCCAAATACGATCTGCCACACAAGATGTTCGGCGTCTTCGAGCACCGCATCCTCTCACGGACCGAGAACCTGCTACGTGGTTTCGACGATATTTTCTTCGCCCCGCATTCCCGTCACACAGAAATTCGGAGCGAGGATATTCACAGGGTGGATGAGATTCAGCTTCTGGCTGAGTCCGATGAAGCGGGCGTCTATATTGTCGGCTCGAAAGACGGACGTCATATCTTTGTCACAGGTCACTCAGAGTATGATCCATTCACTCTGAAAGCAGAATACGACCGTGACGTCAGCAAAGGGTTACCAATCCACGTGCCGAAAAATTATTATCCTGACGACGACCCGACGAAAACTCCAAATGTCCGCTGGCGCGGCCATGCCAACCTGTTATATTCCAACTGGTTGAATTATTATGTGTATCAAACAACGCCGTTTGATCCCAATGAAATTCCGATCAAACCAACCAGACTTATGGACTAGCGCACACGACCAGAGACGCCCGATTAAGATCTCGCGCGAGACGGGTGGTCCCTACAGGTTGTGAAAGGAGTTTTCGATGAATGCCACCCGGAAATTTGGTTTTGCTACCCGGCAACTGCACGCCGGCTACGAACCCGATCCAACCACGGGCAGCCGCGCTGTCCCTATTTATCAGACCGCCGCGTATGACCTACAAAGCACGGAGCGCGCCGCGCGTTTATTTGCTTTGCAGGAAACGGGCCATATCTATACACGGATCTCCAACCCAACCACGAGTGTTTTCGAGGCGCGTATCGCAAGCTTAGAGGGCGGTGTCGGCGCGGTGGAAACCAGCTCCGGGCATGCGGCACAGATGACAGCTGTTCTCACCATTTGCCAAACAGGCGATCACATGGTTGCCTCCTCCACCTTGTATGGTGGGACGATCACACAATTCAAATACACATTTCCGAAGCTGGGCATCGATGTCACGCTGGTGGATCCGAACAATCCGGAGAATTTTCGAAAGGCGATCCAGCCGAACACCAAGATAATTTATGGCGAGACCATCAGCAATCCACTCGTAAATATTTTTCCGTTTGAAGAAGTCTCAGCAATCGCGCATGAATATGGCATCCCACTGATGATCGACAACACTTTTGCCACGCCCTATTTGTGCCGTCCCTTCGAATGGGGCGCGGACATCGTCACGCATTCGACGACCAAGTTTATCGGCGGGCACGGCACATCCATCGGCGGCGTGATCGTGGATCGTGGTAAATTCAATTGGAGCAAAAGCGGACGCTTCAAAAACTTTACCGAGCCCGATCCCGCTTATCACAACGTAGTCTATGCAGAGGACTTCGGGCCCGCAGCTTTTATCTCCAAAGCCCGTGCCGGCATGCTGCGGGATTTTGGAGCCAGCCAGCAACCAATTGCCTCCTGGTTATTTCTGCAGGGCCTGGAGACTCTATCCTTACGCATGGAGCAGCACTGTAAGAACGCACAACGTGTTGCAGAATTTCTTGCAATTCATCCAAAAGTGAAGTGGGTTACCTATTCTGGTTTAGTAGATCATCCTGATCATGCAAAAGCGCAAAAATACCTTCCTAAAGGCTCTGGCGCGATGATGGGATTCGGCGTACACGGCGGGCGCGAGGCGGGCGCGCGTTTCATCGATCATCTGCAACTCTTCAGTCATGTGGCCAACCTGGGAGATACAAAGTCCATGGCTATTCATCCGGCCAGTACAACTCATTCTCAACTCAATGAGGCAGAACAAGTCGCTGCGGGCGTCAGTCCGGATTTCATCCGCTTGAGCGTCGGTCTCGAAGATATTGAAGATATCCTCTGGGATCTGGATCAGGCTCTCAACGCATAGAGCATTCCAAACCAGATCACATGGGAGGTGACCATGAATCTAAGTGATTTCAAAGTATTAACGTTTGATTGCTACGGCACCCTGATCGACTTGGAAAGCGGCATGTTAGCAGCCCTGTCGCCTCTAGCAGCTAAACTGGATGGCCGCCTCACCCGCAATGAGATTTTGTAAGCGCATGCACGCCACGAGTCGAGCCAGCAGAAACAGCCCCGCCTAAGCGCTATAGTAAGTTGCTTGCCATCATCTATAAGCGCCCGGCGGAAGAATGGGAAATTCCAACGAGCTGGGAAGAATGTGTCCGTTATGGAGAATCGGTCAAGGATTGGCCCGCTTTCCCTGATACGGCAGATGCATTATGTTATCTCAAACAATATTACAAGCTCGTTATTCTCTCAAATGTGGACAACCAGAGTTTCGCCGCCAGCAACAAGAGACTTGGCGTAGATTTCGATGCCATCTATACAGCCGAGGACATCGGAAGTTATAAACCGTCGGCTGCGAATTTTGAATATATGCTAGCCATGTTAAAAACCCGCGGCTATCATAAAGCGGATATTTTGCACACAGCCGAGAGTATGTTCCACGATCACGCGCCTGCCAACCGTCACGGATTAAGATCTTGCTGGATCTACCGGCGTTTTCAACAGACAGGATTTGGAGCGATCATGGCTCCGGGTGAAATGTCGCACTTTGATTTTCGTTTCAACAGCATGGCTGAAATGACACAAGCACATAAACAAGAATTAGCCAGCAGATAATCTACCGGTTGTGCGGCTGGAAGTATTTTTTCCAAATCCTCTCCTTCTCGTTCTCCGGTAAGAAGGATGCTTCATAGGCATAACGATTACAGACCAGGATGTCTTCCATGCTCATGCCGAGCACCTCGTGAGCAATTCGATATTCATTATTCAGATTCGTCTCGAGTACCTCGGGGTCATCCGAATTGATCGTTACTTTTACACCCAGGTCGAATAATTGCTTGAGCGGGTGTTCTTCAATGGTCCGCACAGAGTTAGTCAAAAAGTTGCTCCATGGATTCACCTCCAGCGTGATACCGCGCTCCGTGACCAGCTGCACGGCATTCGGATCTTCGATGATGTGAATGCCGTGTCCGATGCGGTCCGGTTGAACGGTCTCGATGGTCTCGATCACTGCCGAAGCCGGGGTGTTTTCCCCCGAATGGACCGTCACCTTCATCCCAGCGTCCTTCGCCTCCAGTACGGGTTTGGCAAAATCGCCGATCGGATATACATCTTCCGCGTCGGCAAGGTCCACGCCAATGATTTGCTCTTTATGACGGATCGCCCAATCGATAGTCTTGACGCATGACTCGGGTCCCATGCTGCGTGAGGTAATTGCAATATAGCCGATTGCCATATCAAGTTCATGCTCCGCACGTTCCTTTGCACGCAGCAATCCGTCCAGGCATTCATCCCAATCCAAGTTATGTCCATGGAATGCCCAGTCCGGCGAGAAACGGACCTCGAAGAGTCGAATGTTTTGTCGAGCAGAATCCTCAAATAATTCCCAAGCAATCCGTTCTACAACTTCTGCCGAGGTGATGCTGTTTTGAAAAATCGCAAACGCCTCCAGCACCGCGCCCAAATCTCGCATTTGATCGTACAGCTTGACATGCTTGTTCAACTCATTGACTTCATACGAAGGTAAATTCAATCCGTGATCCTTTGCAATATCAATGATCGTCTGCGTACGAATGCTGCCTTCAAGATGAATGTGAATTTCAGTTTTGGGAAGATCGTTATAGCGAGAATCAAAGTTCTTCATGGAGACCTGCCTCAATTTCTCGGTTCCCCGATTTTACTCTCTGCCTGCCAACGACAACACAATCGACTTTAGATAGCTAACCCTTTGAACTGGCTCATGTACAGGTGATGGAAAAATCCTCGCGCATCCAGCAGTTGCTGATGGGTACCTTGCTCAACAATTTCACCATCGCGGATTACAACGACTTGATCTGCGTCACGAATTGTGGAAAGACGATGGGCAATCACAAAACTGGTGCGGCCTTCCATTAAACGCAACAATGCTTTTTGGATGCGGGCTTCTGTGCGGGTGTCGACACTTGAGGTGGCCTCGTCAAGGATAAGAATGCTGGGGTCCGCAAGGATGGCACGCGCAATCGAGAGCAATTGGCGCTGTCCCTGGCTGAGGTTGCTGGCGCGCTCGGAGAGCTTGGTCTGATATCCCTGCGGCAACTGGCGGATGAAGTGATCCGCATCTGCAAGCGTGGCAGCTTCGATGCATTCTTCGTCGGTCGCATCCAAGCGACCATAGCGAATGTTTTCCATTACAGTATCGGCAAACAAGAATGTATCTTGTAAAACAATTCCCAATTTTTGACGTAAATCCGCTTTCGATACGTCGCGGATGTCGTGCCTGTCAATCGTGATACGTCCCTCGTTGATTTCATAGAAGCGAGTCAGCAGATTGATGAGCGTAGTCTTCCCCGCTCCAGTGGGACCCACTAAGGCGATCGTTTGTCCTGCTTTCGCCTCGAGATTCATATGTTTGATGATGGGCTGATTCGGCAAGTAACCGAAAGACACGTCAGAGAAATGAACTTCTCCTTTAACGGGAACAGCCAACGGGACGTCTGAAGCGTTGTCCACTTCTGGGGGCGTGTCGATAATTTCAAAGACCCGCTCCGCTCCCGCGAGTGCGGCTTGGATCGAGTTGTACATATTGGCCAGTTGACGCAATGGCTGGATGAAATTTTGAGCATAGGCAATGAACGTGGCGATCATGCCAACCGTGACTAAACTCTGCAAGGCAAGATATCCACCGAGCCCGACCAGAACGATTACGAAAAAGTTGCCGAGCACATTGGTGAGCGGCATGAGCATGAGGGCATAGGTATTGGCATATACGCCTGCCGCATAAACTCTTTGATTGCTTGCGCGGAAACGTTCGATCGCAGTTTCACTGCGGCGAAAGGCTTTCACCACGCGCTGCCCGCTGATAGACTCTTCCATCACGCCGTTAATCTCACCCAATTCCTTCTGTAGATCGCGAAATCCTTTACGGGTGTAACGTGCCACAAATTGTGTGAACCAAAACATGATCGGCACGACGAGCAACGTAGATAAAGCCAGCCATGGATTGAGAAAGAACATGGCGATCATGATGCCTACCAATGACAGCACACTCGCAAATAACGAAACTACGTTTTGTGAAACCGCCTGGTTGATGGTGTCGATATCGTTGGTAAGACGACTCATCAACTCACCGGCTGTATGGCTGTCAAAAAAATGGATCGGAAGTTTTTGCAAATGCTCGAAGAGATCGCGGCGCAAACGGCGCAGCGCGTCCTGCGAGATGCGCGCCATCAACCAGCTCGAGGCGGCTTGAAACGCATTGTCGAAGAAGTAGGCTGTGAGCAGCAACAACGCCAAACGCGATAAACCGGCAATTTGTCGCGTCGCAATGTATCTGTCGATCGCCCGTCCAATAAGATAAGGTTCGAGCAGCCCGAGCATAATATAGGCGAGCACAAACACGAGGACCACGATCAACGTAACTTTATACTGTCCGAGGTACATGGCAAGGCGCACAAGCGCCAGGCGTGGGTTGCCGGCTTTTTCGATCTTACCCGGACGCATGCCACCACCGCG
>DATHUN010000272.1:0-8473 GCA_035462205.1 Anaerolineales bacterium | reverse complement strand
GGCATCGAGCTGCGCGGCGGCGTTTTGGAAATCATGAGCGAAGGCATTGGCTTCCTGCGCTCGCCCAATTACAGAATCAGTGACCAGGATGTTTATGTCTCCCAGGCGCAGCTCCGCCGACACGATCTCAGGGCAGGCGACCTGGTCATTGGACAGGTCCGCCCTCCTCGTGAGAGCGAGCGACATTATGGTTTATTGAAGGTTGAATCGATCAACGGTTTGGACCCTGAAGAGGCGACCCGCCGACCTGTTTTTGAGAGCCTTACACCTATTTTCCCAGACAAGCGATTTGACCTAGAAACCGACCATGATACACTCGCACCACGATTGATCAACCTGATCGCGCCCATTGGACGGGGACAACGTGGATTGATCGTTTCACCACCTAAAGCGGGAAAAACCACAATTCTGAAGCAAATTGCGAATTCTATTTCAACCAAATATCCTGATGTGCACTTATTAGTTGCTTTGATCGGCGAGCGCCCGGAAGAAGTCACCGATATGGATCGCTCCGTGGATGCCGAGGTGGTTGCATCCACGTTCGATGAGCCGGTCACATCTCACGTCCGCACGGCGGAGCTCGCCTTAGAGCGGGCTAAGAGGCTCGTAGAAATCGGTCGCCACGTGGTAATCTTGATGGACTCGATCACCCGTCTCGCTCGGGCTTATAACCTGGTGGTCAACCCGTCCGGGCGTACACTCTCCGGCGGTATGGATCCCTCAGCACTCTACCCACCCAAGCGTTTCTTCGGTGCGGCTCGCAATATCGAGGAAGGTGGATCGCTGACCATTATCGCGACCTGCCTCGTGGACACGGGCTCCCGCCTCGACGATGTGGTCTACGAAGAGTTCAAAGGTACCGGTAACATGGAGTTGCTGCTCTCCCGCAAATTACAGGAACGCCGCATCTTCCCCGCCGTGGATATCGAGCGCTCGTCCACGCGTCGCGAGGATCTATTGCTGGGTCCCGATTTGCTGCAGCGTGTCTGGCTCATGCGCCGCATGTATATTCAGATGGTTTCCCCGCAGCCGACGGGCGCAGGCATGGATCAATCCGTTGCCACGGAAGCAATTGTCACCCGCCTCGACCGGGCACGGAATAACCAGGAGTTCCTCGAAAATCTTGGAAGGGATGCATAAAGCTCTTCCTTTCCGTTCGTAGTTCATCATTTCGAATGTCAAAACTTTCGTCGCTCTTCAATCAGAACCGGTTCACGGTCATCAGCTGGGCTGTCACCTTGGCACTTGTGGCCGGGATGATTGGCGGTGCCCTCAAATGGAAGCAAATTTCCAGTGTACAGGCGCTCGCGCCAATTTCCACCGCGGCTCCAGGTAAAAATAAGCCCAATGTCAAGATGCCGCCTCTGCTGAACCCGGTAGCGTTCCAATCCATCGAACGTGAAATCCAGCTCAAGACAAGCGTTCCCGCCGACAAGCCGCGCTACAAGGTGGAAGAATATCGCGTCAGGAGTGGCGATTCTGTCTTTGCCATTGCGGAATCTTTTAAAATTAAACCAGAAACCATTCTCTGGGCAAACTATGATGTTCTGCAAGATACCCCCGATAGCTTACGACCGGGACAGATATTAAAGATCCCGCCTACAGATGGTATTTATTATCAGTGGAAGGAAGATGATACGCTCGAAGGCGTAGCGAAGGAATACAAGACCACTGTGGATGATATCCTCAATTACCCGGGCAACGATATTGATCTGACCAACCCTAAAATTGACTCGGGATCCTGGGTGATGCTGCCGGGTGGCGAGAGGGAGTTCGTGCAGTGGCTTGTCCCAACGGTGGCAAAAGGCGCCTCGGGAACATCCTCCACCAGTCAAAGCGCATGTCCGGGTGGGGCGGTTGGAGGTGGAGGCTTTGTCTGGCCTGCAGATGCTCATTCTCTTTCCGGTAACGATTACTGGTCCGGGCACCTCGGCATTGACATCGCCGCTGGAGAGGGTGCGCCCGTCTATGCAGCGGATAGCGGCGTCGTCACGATGGCGCAGGGAGGCTACAACTACGGGTATGGTAACGTGATCCAGATTGACCACGGAAATGGATACTCCACTGTCTATGCCCACTTGAGCGCAATGTTTGTCAGCGTGTGCCAAAGTGTCAGTGCTGGTCAACAGATTGCTACAGCCGGTAACACCGGCAACTCAGAGGGCGCGCATCTTCACTTTGAAGTACGTCAGAGCGGCGGATTTATCAATCCCTGGTTTGTATTGCCTTAATCAATCGACCCTAAAGGTTTTCGCACAGCAGACCTTTAGGGTTTTTCATTTCCATGAACCAACAAGAACTCAAAAAAGCCGTGTCGAAGCTCCGCTTGGGAGATCTCAAATATTATGAGTCGATTGGTTCGACCAACGATGAAGCCCTGGCTTGGGCCGCAAACGATACCCCGGATCTTTCCCTTGTCGTTGCGGATGAACAGACAGCTGGCCGAGGCAGGTTGGATCGGAAATGGTTCACACCAAAGGGCACTGCACTCGCGTTCAGTTTACTCTTACGGCCCACGGCAGAAGAAAAACCGTTCCTCACCCGTATCGTGGGCCTCGCCGCCCTCGCTGTGGCTGAATCCTTGCTTAAGCTAAAGCTCAACCCGCAGATTAAGTGGCCCAACGATATTCTCATCAACGGCAAAAAGGTGTGCGGCATCCTGACCGAGTCGGTCTGGTCTGGCGAGGATGTGGATAGTGTGGTGATTGGCATTGGGATTAATATTTTGAGGGGCGCCGTTCCTCCTGCCGAGTCGCTCCTTTTTCCGGCAACCAGCGTCGAAGAAGAGCTGGGAAATGCGCCGGACCGGTTGGAAATTCTGCGTGATATTCTCGCTGCATTGATTGAGCTTCGTCCTCAAATCGGTACTGACGAGTTCCTGAAGCGATGGCAACGTTTGCTGGCATTCCAAGAGCAACCCGTCCAGGTGGAATCGGGGACCACTCCACCTGTGATCGGTTATGTGGCGGGACTGGATCCCGACGGGAGCTTACGCTTGCAAAAGGAGCATGGCGAAACGGTGACAGTACGATTTGGGGATGTGCGCCTGCGCCCGCTCGCATGATATACTCTGCCCTGAGGTAAACAACCATGTTCGATAATCTACGCGACTCCGCATCCGATTTCTATGAAGAGGAACCGAACAACGTTTCGAGAGAGACTGTAGTACGACCAGTTGTTTCTCGACGGCGAAGAAACACCCGTTTCCTTGGCATGAGCCCACAACAGAGATTTATTCTATCCATGATGTTAATGCTAACGGTTTGCGTGGTGGGCGTGCTGGCTATGTTCGTTCTGGGAAGAATGTCGCTGTTCTAAGATGATCCACTCTTAAAAGAGAAGGACGAGTTTGAAACTCGTCCTTTTTATTTTCAGTGGATTTCTCTCCTACCGGGAACGGCGGGAGGCGTGCATATTTAGATCAACTGTGGCTGCGGCTCGACCTTTTCTTCTATTTCCGTATCCGCACCGGCTTTCTTCAAATCTTCTGCAGCGATACGCGCCATCGACGCCACACTGTCACCGTCTTGCGGCTTGATCAGGTGGACACCCCTAGTGGAACGGCCAGCCTGCTTCACATCCTTGGTCTTGATGCGGATCGCAACGCCGTAGGAGGTGATGATCGTCAGATCATCGGCTTTTTGCACGACGCGCGCCGAGACAATCTTGCCGATATCACCAAGCGCCTTCGTGTCAATCGTGGTAATCCCACCGGTGGCGCGTCCCTTGGAGGGATAAGCGCTGAGGGGTGTTTGCTTGCCATACCCGCCCGAGGTAACAACGAGGAGAGAGCCGTCCTTTTCGATCACGTCCATGCTGGTGACAAGATCATCGCCCTCCAGGCGAATAGCATGAACGCCCGCGGCTTGACGTCCCATAGCACGGATCCTGTTCTCATGGAAGCGCAGAGCTTTTCCCTTCTCGGTCACGAAGATGATTTCATCATTACCGGAGGTTAAGCGTGCCCAGCCCAAGCGATCGCCTTCATCCAGGTTGATCGCAATCAAGCCAGAGGGCCGGACCGAGGCAAATTCTTCCATCACCACCCGCTTGACCTTACCGCGCACCGTTGAGACAATACAGTAGCCATGCGCAGAGAAATCAGAAACAGCGATCGCCGCCGTGACACGCTCATTCGGATCCAAAGACAACACGTTGACGAGCGGGTAGCCTTTCGCGGCGCGGTCGGAATCAGGGATCTGATAGACCTTTTCGCTGTAGACCTTGCCCCGATCGGAGAAGAACAACATCGTATCCAAGCTGCGAGCGGGGATCAGGGCGACGACAGTATCTTCTTCCTTAGTTGTATGCCCCATCACGCCACGCCCGCCGCGGCTCTGGTTGCGGAAGGCAGATGCCGCTACCCGCTTGACATAGCCACGTTCGGTGAGGCTAATCAAGACTGCTTCATCCTGCACAAGATCGGCTTCACTCAACTCCTCGGTGGCATCGCCAGCGATACGGGTGCGTCGGTCGTCACCGTACTTTTCGGTGATGTCGACCATATCGTCTTTGATCAAGCCGAGAATCTTTTTCGGGTTCACAAGCAATTCTTCCAGATAGGCGATCCGCTCGGTGACCTGTTTATGCTCTTCTTCGATCTTCCAGCGCTCCAGGGCGGCGAGCCGGCGCAATTGCATATCGAGGATCGCCTGTGCCTGGATTTCGCTTAGCTTGAAGCGGCTCATCAAGTTTTGCTTGGCAACATCCACGTCCTGCGATTCGCGGATGGTCTTGATCACTGCGTCGAGGTTAGCAAGAGCGATCAAGTAGCCATCCAGAATATGCTGGCGAGCGCGCGCCTTTGCCAGTTCAAAATTCGTGCGGCGGACAATCACGACCTGCCGGTGCTCGATGAAGATCTGCAGAGCTCGTTTCAGTGGCAGGGTACGTGGTTCGCCGTCGACAAGGGCGAGAAGCTGCACGCCATAAGTTGTTTGCAATTGGGTGTATTTATAAAGCTGGTTGAGAACCTTTTTCGGCTGGGCACTGCGTTTAAGCTCGATCACGATACTCATGCCGCGCTGGTCCGATTCATCACGCAGGTCGGAAATCTGGTCGATCTTATCTTCGCGGACCAGCTCCGCAATGCGTTCGATTAGGCTGGTTTTGTTCACCTGATAGGGGATTTCCGTAATGATAATTTCGTGCCGACCGCTCTTCCCCTCTTCGATATGCGCCATACCGCGTACGACGAGGCGTCCCTTGCCCGTGCCGTACGCAGATTCGATCCCCTCGCGGCCAACAATGATTCCGCCGGTTGGAAAATCAGGTCCTGGGAGGCATTTCATCAACGCTGAGAGAGGAATATCATCCATCGTCTCATAGTTATCGATCAGGAAGATCACTGCCTGGGTCAGCTCACGCAAATTATGCGGAGGGATATTGGTTGCCATACCGACGGCGATACCGGAGGTCCCATTCAGAAGCATATTCGGGACACGGGCAGGCAGGACGAGCGGTTCCTCGAGCGACTCGTCAAAGTTAGGTCCGAAATCGACCGTATCCTTGTCTATATCGGCCAGCAGCTCCTCAGCCAGCCTGTGAAGGCGAGCTTCGGTATAACGCATCGCTGCGGGCGCGTCACCATCCACAGAGCCGAAATTGCCCTGTCCATCTACGAGCATATAGCGCATCGAAAAATCCTGCGCCATGCGTGCCATCGTCTCATAGACGGCCGAATCGCCATGCGGGTGGAACTTCCCCAGCACCTCTCCTACGATACGAGCGGATTTCTTGTACGCTGTGTTGGAGCGAAGGCCCAATTCCTGCATCGCATACAGAATACGACGGTGGACAGGTTTCAGCCCGTCGCGCGCATCTGGGAGGGCGCGTGCCACAATCACGCTCATCGCGTAATCGAGATAGGCGTCGCGCATCTGTGAATCTATATCAACTTGTTGAACGTTTCCGTTTTGACCGTCTTGGGGGATTTCTATCTCTTCTGCCATCTTTTTCTCTATAGAATGGGGTTTCGGCATAAAAAAGACACGAAGGACGAGTTTCTGTGACTCCGCGTCTTAACTAATGAAGAATGTGCCTGATTTACTCTTATTATACCACTACCCGCGCTTATCCCCATCCCCTCCAGGAAGCTACAGGCAAACAAAAAACTCGCCTTTCAGCGAGTCTCGTGTGCCGAAGGTGGGACTTGAACCCACATGAGGGAACCCTCACTACGCCCTGAACGTAGCGCGTCTGCCAATTCCGCCACTTCGGCTCGATTTGTGGCGGAGTGTATTTTATCTCAAAGGCGGGTTTTGTCAACCTAAAGGAAATTCTTTCAGGAAAATAACCGCTCGCCGACTACATGATTGCTCGCCTGGCGAATAGGAAGGATTATCGAACATTGGTAATAACTTCGTGCTGATCTTCATCCAAGTGATTAATGGGAACTTTGCCCCTGCGACCTATGTTTTGGAACAAACACCGGTCCCTAATCGTCCTGTGAACGGCGATGGAGTCTACGCAATGCAGATTTGATGTGCGCTGCCGGCAGAGATATCGCCATGTGTCGATCATTGCGAGACGGATCTCCTCCCGTCTCGCAATGATCACCTTTGTGTGAGATTTGCTGATTGTGCCCTGACACTTGAATTTTTAGAACAAATGTGCTAAAATAAAACTGGATCGGGCAACAACTAGCAAAGCGGGAAATTAAGCGCCTACCCGATCTGGATTAGGATGCTGTAAGTTGTTTTTTAATTCAGCGGTTCGTGCAGCTGAGCAATGTGACCTGATTCTCGACCGGGTGGCATCCGCTCTTTGATACCAATTACTGTGCAACCTTGCGTTTTAAATCTCGTATGTTCTTTTAGAACAAAATTTGTTTCTTGTCATCATCTATAGCCAGGTCATCTCGCAGAGATAAATATCAGTACTGTTAGGGGATACATCCTTTTGGTCGTGAAATGGTTATAGCTATTATACAGAAAGGAGTGGAATATGTTCGCGGTCGTCGTATCAATTTTATTGCTTGTGTTCGTCGCCCTCGCCGGCGCGGACCTGCTCATCTCGAACATCAATTCAGATGAGCTGAACAACATGGGTGTCGAGAAGAAATCATGAAAGAGGACATCCATTCGCACTAGCCCGATGCTACACTACATGAGTAGATTGCACCGGGCTTTTTTATTTAAAAATAGGGTTGTTATCATGCAACGATTATAATTACGAAGTGCCGCAAAACTCAGGAAACTTCAGATTTTGGTTAACCGAATAATACAAGCGGCAGCGAAATTTTTCACTCAGGCAACCTTATGGACTTCTCCCTTTCCCAGGAACAGCAAATGATCCAAAAGACCGTGCGCGACTTCTCTCAAAAGGAGATCGCGCCCGTCATCAAGGAATACGATCGCAAGCAGGAACCGATCCCCTTTATGCTCACACGCATGGGCGAGCTGGGAATTCTGGGGCTGCCCTTCCCCATCCGCTATGGTGGGCAGGGAATGGATTACCTCGCCTGGGGACTGGCTTGTGAGGAACTCGAAGCGGTGGATACGCATCTGCGGGTCGTCATGTCTGTCCATACCGGGTTGTGCAGCATGACGCTTTTCCAGTGGGGCACGGAGGAACAGAAGCAGAAATTCCTGGTGCCTCTAGCAAAGGGTGAAAGGATCGGGTGCGGTGCATTCACAGAACCGGGCATGGGGTCCGATGTTGCCGCAATGACCACTTCGGCCAAACGGGATGGGGATTGTTACATCCTGAACGGCGAGAAAATGTGGATCTCGCTCGCCTCTAAAGCGGACCTGGCGCTGGTTACCGTTAAAACGAATCCATCCACTCGAAAACCATCCGAGGGATTGTCAACGTTCATCGTGGACCTGCATAGCGCGGGCGTCAAGACAGGAAATTTGCACGGCAAGCTCGGCGTGCGCGCTGGCGTGACCGGCTGGATCTCGTTCACCGATGTCAAGGTCCCGGTGGCGAACCGCATCGGCGAGGAAGGCGAGGGATTCAAGATCACCATGTCTGGCTTCGATCATGGACGCTACACCGTGGCATCCGGCGCGACAGGCATTATTCGCGCCTCTCTCGAAGCCAGCATCAACTACGCCAAGACGCGCAAGACCTTCGGGAAACCGATCGCCGAGCACCAGCTCATCCAGGAAAAGATCGCCAAGATGTCGCAAGATTATGAAATTGCGCGGCTCCTATATCATCAGGTCGGCTGGCTAAAAAACCAGGGAAAACGCTGTACACGGGAGACATCCTTTGCAAAGAAGTTCGCCACCGAGGCATCTTTCAGCGCCGCCAACGAAGCCATCCAGATACATGGTGCGTATGGCTTCAGCGACGAATATGACGTGGAGCGCTACCTGCGCAATTCTAAGGGCGCAGTCATTTACGAAGGCAGCTCTGAGATCCAGACGCTCATCCAGGCGGGTTATGCCCTCGGCGAACGGACCGATAGACCATTGCGCTGCGAACTCCCCGCCTATGATGAAATCACCTGGCAAGGCTAATAGAA
>DATHUN010000271.1:0-1885 GCA_035462205.1 Anaerolineales bacterium | reverse complement strand
CGTATGCTTGGAGTGTGGATAATACATGGCAACCTGCAGCACGCCTTCATCATCGAATACCTCGCGCGACTGCCCTGCGAGGAATTTCATGGTCTTGCCAGGAATTACCCCTAACACACCGGCAGCATTGCCAAACAACTGCAGGGCGTTGGCATCGTGTGATGAGCTGATGAACCGGCTCAATCCTTCGATACCACCCACCAGAACTTTCTTTCCATAGAGCGATTCAGCGATATTTTGATCGAGCTGATCGTTCTCGGGCAAGTCTGGGTTGAGCGCCAGGTGCAGGCTGCTCGTAGATCCGTCACAGGCTTTGTGGGTGGCGACCTTCAACGCGCTTTCGGGAATCCCGGCCAGGCGGGAAATCGTGTTCAAGTAATCCTCCGATACCGGCGCGCTCATGCCGATCAGCACGGCGTCCACTTCGGAGGGCTGCCAATTGCAGGCTTTAATCGCCTCGCGCAGGAAGCGCGCCCCAACTTCGATCTCCAGCCGGGTATGTTCCTCGCGGGTGAGGTTTAACGGAATATGGTGCCGGTTGCGGAATCCTAGCTCGGAGAGATTCAACGTTTCGTTCGCTTGCAGGGGGTGTCCAAGTCGCTGTTCGAGGAACGAAGGCAGAGATGCGTTATCATAACTCTCCCCCCAAGTACCATATACGCCCCCAATCCCTACCGCCGGATTGGAAACGCGCTCGAGCCCAAATGGAATTCTTTGTCCAATATCAATAACTTCCTTTTCGACATTGGGACGGTCAAAAAAAGACGCAGTGGTGTTTTCGCCTATCATTTCAAATTCTCCTTGTTACGTACCGTCGAAACCCCACGTCGGTTTGAAAGTTTCGCTCCTGAACAGGTTTGGTACCAGCGAAGCAGTATAACCGACTCGCACAGCTTTGTTTATGAGAATTGAGTTAATGTCTATCTTTCTGCCAGGTGTATTATAATGAAAAGACAAGGTTACCTATTTATTTGGAAAAGGAAGTAACCACGCGCAGTTGCATGCCTGCAGAAAACCACTCAAAGTCAGAACGTTTCCCCAAACCAACACAGCAGCCAGACCCCATAGAAGCCAAAGCGCCGGCCGAACCCGAAAATCGGGATCTGGGCTTGACCATGGTTGGCATTGGCGCGTCCGCCGGTGGGTTAGATGCATTGAAATCCTTCTTCAATGCGTTACCCACCAACCTAGGCATGGCATTTGTAGTAATAACACATCTTCATCCTGATTATGAAAGTCATATGGCGGAATTGCTGCAACGGCAGACCCCCCTACCAACCATGCAGGTAACAGAGACAACCAAAATCGAAGCGAACCATGTATACGTCATTCCGCCCAATCGTCGCATCCTGATGACGGATACGCGCTTGGAGGTACGAGAATTCGACGAGCCTCACGGCCACCGCACACCGATCGATCACTTTTTTCGCAGCTTGGCATCCAGTGGTCATCCCGACCCCAGCGCGATCATCCTCTCCGGTGGTGGCACCGATGGCGCGGTCGGAATCAAAGATATTAAAGAAGTCGGGGGAGTAGTAATGGTCCAGCAGCCAGAGGATGCCGAGTTTGACAGCATGCCTCGTGCTGCGCTTACCACAGGTCTCGTGGATGTTATTCTGCCTGCTGGGGAGTTGGCGCGCAAACTCGCACAATTCATCCAGCACCGTCCGGAGCTGCCTCACGATGCGGGTCAATTGTCTGAGCCGGAAGCCGAAACGCTCCAGCGCATTTTGGCGCAGGTCCATGCCCGCACGGGACATGACTTTACACAATATAAGCGCTCCACGATTCTGCGTCGTGTGGAGCGGCGTATGCAATTGAATGGCTTCTCCACTCTCGATGCCTACCTGGCGTACCTGCGGGGCAACGGCACGGAAGCGCAGGC
>DATHUN010000270.1:0-2394 GCA_035462205.1 Anaerolineales bacterium | reverse complement strand
ATTTCATCGCCAATTTGCCTCGGACGCGTACATAGGTCGCGGAATCAATATCCGTTCGGCGTTTGAGGTATTCCTGCGTTTTTGTGGCGCGCCCGGCGCCCTCGGTGATCTTGTCGGCGACCAGCAGGTCGAAGGCATCCGACCCTGCACCCGAGCCGAATGAGACGACGAGGATCCGTTCACCAGGTTGGGCAATGTCGAGCGTGGCGGTGAGCCCGATCATTGCTGCGCCCGCATAGGTATTCCCAATCACAGGGACCAGCAGTCCCGGCTCGATTTGCTCCATCGAAAAACCAAGTTGCGAGGCAACTCGCTGCGGGAACTTTGTGTTCGGCTGATGGAAGACTGCCCACTTGTAGTCCTTGGCAGTGGTACCACTCGCTTCCATCAGGTGCGTCGCAGCTTCGGTAATGTGTTTGAAATAAGCTGGCTCGCCGGTGAAGCGCATGCCGTGCTCGGGATACTTCTGATATTCACGCCGCCAGAAATCGGGCGTGTCGGTGACATAGGAGTAGGCGGCGTTGATCACCGCAAGCGATTCTTCCGCCGGACCCAGGATGTACGCACCGCCACCTGCGCCCGCGGTGTATTCAAGCGCGTCGCCAGGCTTGCCTTGGGCGGTGTCCATACCGATCGCCATCGCATAATGTCCCATGCCCGAGCCAACCAGCCCCATCGCTGCGACCATCGCTTCCGTGCCCGCTTTGCAGGCGAACTCCCAGTCCGCAGCTTGCGTATTGGGGACCGCGTCGATGGCTTCTGCAACCAGCGTGGAAGTGGGTTTCACCGCATACGGGTGTGATTCCGACCCAACCCAGACGGCGCGCAGCTCATGCGGATCGATCTGGGCACGTTTCATCGCGTTGCGCGCCGCTTCGATCGACATCGTGATGACGTCTTCGTCCATGCCGGGGACGGCTTTCTCCTTGATTGGAAGTCCGCCTTTGCCGCCTGTCCATACGCGGGCAACCTCCTTGGCAGGCAAACGGAATCTAGGCACGTACGCGCCATAGCCGATGATTCCAACCGGCTTGGCGGGTTTCAGTAAAGTGGGGGAATGTGTATGAGGAGTTGTCATGAATATCTTTCCTAAAGATACTTTCTATTAATGTAAAGATGTTGGTTTTACGTTTATCACGATTTTAAAATAACTTAAGTGCTTTTCGCTTGCCAGTTCTTCATTCACTATCACCGCTACAGGGGCGGATCTCGATCCGCCCCTACGCGTTATTCCATTTATTCAAAATCTCTTCTGCTCTATCTATTCTAACCAGTTTCTCCGCCACCATCTGCGCGGCGACCTTTTCGATTAATTCTCCATTTGCACCGGCGGCAATCGCCACCTGTCTTGCGTGTAATGACATATGTCCGCGTTGAATGCCTTCCGTGGCGAGGGCGCGCAGCGCTGCCATATTTTGCGCTAAACCCACGGATACAATAATTTCCGCTAGCTCATTGGCGGTTTGTACACCCAGGAGTTTGACCGCGGCTTGTGCGGCGGGATGGACTTTCGTCGCGCCGCCGACGATTCCAACAGCCATTGGCATTTCGAGCGTGCCAACGAGATTCCCATTCGCGTCTTTGTTCCAAGTGGATAGCGATGTGTACTTACCAGAACGTGCGGCATAAGCATGGGCGCCGGCTTCGATAGCGCGCCAATCGTTACCGGTGGCAATCACTACCGAGTCCACGCCGTTCATGATGCCTTTGTTGTGGGTGGCAGCGCGATAAGGGTCCGCCGCGGCGAAGGCGTAGGAGGCGATGATGCCATCTCGCACTTCTTCACCGGAAAAGTTGTCAAAAGTAAGTTCTTTCACGGGTATCGTACAACGCGAACGAGCGATGCGCCGATCCGCCAGATTAGAAAGGATCCGCAGATGTACTTTTCCACCGGTAATCGCTTCAATTTGTGGTGCTAAGCGTTCACAAGCGGTGTTGACTGCATTCGCACCCATTGCATCGCGGACATCATAGATGAGATGTACGACCAAAAAACTACCGATCGGCGAGTCAGCAATCGTGCGCACTTCCAGGTCTCGGGCGCCGCCGCCGAATTTCTTGAGAATGGGGTCGATCGAATCGGCTTCCGCGAGCAGGTCAGCTTTATGTTCATAGAGTTTGAACTTTGCTTCTGCCAAATTCGCTATGTTAATGACCTGCATCTGCCCGATCATGAGCGGATCCGTGCTGGTAGCCGTGAATCCACCGCCGGCACGGACGAGTTTTGCCATAAACGAGGCACCCGCGACGACAGATGGCTCCTCGAGCGTCATAGGGACGAGGACATCCCGTCCATTCACCTGGAAATTCAGGGCGATTCCCAGCGGCAAAGTAAACAGCCCGATAACGTTCTCGATCATATGGTCGGCCGCCTCAGCGGAGAGTCCATCGCTG
>DATHUN010000269.1:0-3365 GCA_035462205.1 Anaerolineales bacterium | reverse complement strand
CGATTCCTTCGCACCGGATTGGCGGTCTACCAGTACGACCACATCCTTCACGACCAAGCCTACACCGGTCAATTTCTCAATGGCTTCGAATTTACTTCCGCCTGTCGAGGCAAGATCGTCAATGACAACAACGGTCTCGCCGGCGTGATACTCGCCCTCGATCTTCGCTTTCGTGCCGTACGTCTTGATTTCCTTGCGCGGGTAGATCATCGGGTAATTTCCTTGTAGCGATACAGCGGTGGCAATCGGAATCGCTGCATACGGCAAACCGGCAATACGATCAAATTTTAGTTCTTTCAATACAGGCAGATACGCCGCACCGATTTGCTCCAGCAGTTTGGGATACGTGATGATCTGGCGCAGATCAATATAAATGGGTGACTGCAATCCCGATTTCAGGGTGAAGCTGCCAAACTTGATGCAGCCAGCCGAGAGAAGACCATCCGCGAGAGAGGCTAAGGCAGGAGGGAGTTCCAGCATTGGATTATTCCTTTAGGTATGGAAAGCATATCGTGATTATAATCTCGTGAGACTCAGTCAATTCAGGATGGAGAAAATAGTTCATGACGACCTTCAAAATTGAACCCAACGAAAATACCCTGCATGGATTCTTTTCACGCGATCTCAAACCTATTCTCACCATTGAATCGGGCGATACCGTCCTATTCAAAACCCTCGAGGCCGAATGGGGACTGGAGAATTTTTCGGCCACGACGTTCGATCCAAAGGCAGGTCCACCAGCGCGCAAAACGGCGCGCACGAACATTGAAGGTCCTATGGGACACGCTTTGTGCGGCCCCGTATTCATTCGAGGCGCCGAGCCGGGTATGACCCTCGCCATTCACATCGAATCCATTCAGCCGGGCAAGTGGGGCTGGACCGTTGGTGGAAAAACACCCGAGGGACAAGTGTTCCATCTATGGGAGCTGGATCCTGTTCACTTTTATGGACAAAATCAATATGGTCACCAGGTTGCCCTTCGTCCATTTATGGGTGTGATGGGCATGCCGCCCGCCGAGTCTGGCCAACACCCGACCCAGCCGCCGCGCGTTACAGGTGGAAACATTGACTGCAAGGAGCTGATCGAAGGCAGTACTTTATATTTGCCTATCGCCGTCCCAGGCGGATTATTTTCCACAGGCGACGGACACGCCGCGCAAGGAGACGGGGAAGTGAGCCGCACCGCGATTGAATGTCCGATCGAAGAAGCTCGACTGACCTTTGAACTTCAACCGGATATGCATATCACAACACCACGCGCCTCGACCCGAACCAGCTGGCTGACCTTTGGCTTTGACGAGAATTTGAACGTTGCCGCGCAGATGGCTCTCGATGCCATGCTCGACCTCATGGTGGAGCAGCGCGGCCTTACACATGCGGACGCGCTTGCCCTCGCCAGTGTTGTCGTGGATCTACGAATCACGCAGATTGCCAACAAGGTTTTGGGTGTCCATGCCGTATTGGCACACGATGCCTGGCGAACATAACTTATCTTCGCATCAAGCTGCTTTTGATACTCAATATCTCATCGCGTAGTTCTGCCGCGGCAAGACCGGGCTTTCCTGCGCGCCCAATTTCGCGCGAGACGGGCAGCAGCAGCCCTTTGCCATCCTTACGCAGACCCGCCTTGAGCGCGGCTTCCAAATCTCCGCCCTGTGCGCCGACGCCCGGAGCCAGAAACCATAAATCCGGTGCCGCGGCGCGAACACGTTTCATTGCCTCGATATGGGTAGCACCGACGACAAGGCCAATGTTATTTTTCGTATTCCATTGTTGGGCTAGTTTGGCTACACGTTCATACAGCAAATCGCCATCTGATAAAGCAACGTCTTGCAAGTCACCTGAGCCGGGATTCGATGTTTTACACAACAGGAAAATTCCTTTTTCCGAGTCTTGGATAAATGGCTCAATGGAATCTTTTCCCAGATAAGGACTCAATGTAATGCAATCCACACCGAGATTCTCAAACGCAGATTTGGCATACGCTTGCGCCGTGGAGGCAATGTCCCCACGCTTGGCATCCAGGATGATCGGGATCCTGGAACCCATGCGATTCGATTCAGCCTGGATAGCGCCGATTACGTCCTTCAGCGCGGTCCAGCCCTCGGCGCCAAAGACCTCGAAGAACGCCGCGTTGGGCTTGAATGCCGCCGCGTAGCGCGAAGTCTGTTTGACGAGATTCAGGCAAAAGTCCCGCGCCTCATCGGCCGTAGAAATAGGCAACTGCCTGTCCCTGCGGAGATCGTCAACATGTGGATCCAGTCCAATACATAAAAGGGAGGAACAATCATCAACGCGTTTTTCCAAAAAAGAAAAAAAGGATTCCATGTGTCTCCTGTTTGAAAGCTCGAAAGGGTTGCATGTTCAAGCCTTCCAACCTTTCACTAGTAAATATGGTTATGCTTTTCCCAACACCATCGCGAGTAACGCCATCCTCACATACAGCCCGTATTCCATCTGTCTAAAGTAGGCGGCGCGTGGATCCCCATCGAAGTCCACGCTGATCTCGCCGACGCGTGGCAGGGGATGCATGACGATCATATCCTGTTTGGCGATTTTCATGATCTCGGGGTCGATCACGTACGCGCCCTTGACCTTTTCATAATCGGCCGGATCCTCGAAGCGCTCCTTCTGGACGCGCGTCACATACAGCACGTCGGTTTTAGGCAATACATCGCTGAGCGAGTTGAACTCTGCCTGTTGAATACCCTTCGTGCCAACCTCGTCCATCACTTCCTTCGGCATGCGCAGAATTTCAGGCGAGACATAATTGATCCGGACATTGAACAATGACAATAACCGCGCCAGCGAATGGACGGTGCGTCCGTATTTTAGGTCGCCGAGCATCGTCACGGTCATGCCGTCCACGCTGCCTGCATTGAGTTCCTCGAATATTGTGAACATATCAAGCAGCGCCTGTGTGGGATGTTCTCCGACCCCGTCGCCGGCGTTAATGACCGGTTTGCGCGCCGCCTTGGCGGCGATCGCTGCTGATCCGGTTTCGGGATGGCGGAGCACGATTACGTCTGCATAGCATTCGAGCGTGCGGATCGTATCGGGCAGGCTCTCGCCTTTCGACACCGACGAATACCTCACTTCGTTGATCGGGATAACAGAGCCACCCAGTCGCTCCATCGCAGCCGTAAAGGATGATGAGGTACGCGTCGAAGGTTCATAGAACAGGTTTGCCAAAATCTTCCCTTTCAGCAAATCAAACGTCCCGATGCTCTCCACCATGCCGCGCATCTCGTGCGCCACGCCAAAGACATATTCGAGATCACTGCGACCGAACTGTTTGACGGAGATAATGTCTTTCCCATACCAGTCGGCGTTTTTGTTTTCGCCAAAGGGCAGGTAGGGGGAAG